>JBILGP010000416.1:0-2908 GCA_044350985.1 Polaromonas sp.
AAGCGGCTCATATCGGGCGGCGCCTTGTAGGGCATGAGCCGGTGCAGCTCGGCCATGCGCGGCGAGACCACCAAGGCCTGAATGCGCGTGCCGTTGTGCTGCACCACCAGGGCCAAAGGATTGCCGGCCGTGCCGCGCTCGACCTGAGCCGTAAAGCGCTGGCCATTGACCGAGCCCTGGATGCGGATCGCATTGAGGCGCGAGCTGCTCTCGATCGCATAGGTCTTACCATGCACCTGAATGACGGCCGGGCCGTGGATGCCCCCCGTGTCATCGACCGTCACCTGCACATACTCATGCTGGCCGGCCGCACCGAGCACGATCACGGTGTAGTGCTGCCCCACCTTGACGTCATAGCCGGGCAATTGGCCGCCCAGCCGGGCCGCCCGCTCGCGCGACTTGCGGCGCACATAGGCGGCCAGCGCAACCAGGAAGCCGGGGTCGGCATGCTCCACATCCTCGGCAGCGAAACCCTTGCCGTAGTGCTCGGCGATAAAGCCGGTGTTGAAGCGACCCGACACAAAGTCGGGATGCGCGAGCAAGGCGGCCTGAAACGGGATGTTGGAGCTGATGCCGCGAATGACGAAGCCGTTGAGCGCCTCGCGCATCTTGGCGATGGCCTCGCTGCGGTCGCGTCCGTGCACGATGAGCTTGGCGATCATGGAGTCGTAGTACATCGGGATCTCGCCGCCCTCTTGCACCCCGGTGTCCACGCGCACGCCTTGCAAGGCCTCGGTATTGCCCTGGAACATGCTTTGCGCAGGCGGCTGAAAACGAACCAGGCGGCCGGTAGAGGGCAGGAAATTGCGAAACGGATCTTCGGCGTTGATGCGGCACTCGATGGCCCAGCCCTCGCGCTTGACCTCGTCCTGCGTGATCGGCAGCTTCTCGCCGGCGGCCACGCGGATCATGAGCTCCACCAGATCGAGCCCCGTGATGCATTCGGTCACCGGATGCTCCACCTGCAAACGCGTGTTCATCTCCAGGAAGTAAAAGTCCTGGTCCTTGCCGACCACGAACTCCACCGTACCGGCGCTTTGGTACTTCACGGCCTTGGCCAGCGCCACCGCCTGCTCGCCCATGGCCTTGCGGGTTGCCTCGCTGATGAAGGGCGATGGCGCCTCCTCGATCACCTTTTGATGGCGCCGCTGGATGGAACACTCACGCTCGTTGAGATAGATCACATTGCCCTGGCTGTCGCCGAGCACCTGAATCTCGATGTGGCGCGGCTCAAGCACATACTTTTCAATGAAGACGCGGTCGTCGCCAAAGCTGTTGCGCGCCTCATTGCGGCAAGACGTAAAGCCCTCGAAGGCCTCCTTGTCGTTGTAGGCCACCCGCAGCCCCTTGCCGCCGCCGCCGGCCGAGGCCTTGATCATCACCGGGTAGCCGATGCCCTTGGCAATCTCAACGGCTTTGTCAGCGGTCTCAATGGCTTCGTTGTAGCCGGGGATGGTGCTGACCTTGGCCTGGCTGGCCAACTTCTTGGACGCAATCTTGTCGCCCATGGCAGCGATCGAGTAGTGCTTGGGGCCGATAAAGGCAATGCCCTCTTCTTCCACGCGCCGGGCAAAGTCTTCGTTCTCCGACAAAAACCCGTAGCCCGGATGCACCGCCTCTGCGCCAGTGGCTTTGCAGGCGGCGATGATTTTGTCGGCCACCAGGTAAGACTCACGCGAAGGGGCCGGCCCGAGCAGCACGGCCTCGTCAGCCAGGCGCACATGACGGGCCTCTTTATCGGCCTCGGAGTAGACGGCAACCGTGGCAATGCCCATCTTGCGGGCGGTGGCGATCACGCGGCAGGCGATTTCTCCGCGGTTGACGATCAGGATCTTTTTAAACATTTTGGGTCTCCGCGGAGAAATCGCCTGCGCATGCTTCGCATGCCATGCAATTTGTTGAAACGCTCGCTTCGCGGCCGTTTTCTCCGCGGTTGGCGATCAGGATCTTTTTAAACATTTTGGGTCTCCGCGGAGAAATCGCCTGCGCATGCTTCGCATGCCATGCAATTTGTTGAAACGCTCGCTTCGCGGCCGTTTTCTCCGCGGTTGGCGATCAGGATTTTCTTAAACATATCCGTCTCCTGGACGAGAACAAGTCATTCGACCGCGCAACGCGAGCCGCCCGAGGGTCGGGGTGGCTGGGCGTTTCGCGCAGGTTAAGGAGGAGGCCGCAGGCCGGGGGACACGGAGCGAAACGCCCAGCCATCCCGGCCCATTACCGCATGCAGATGAAATAGGCAGCATGGCTATCAAAGCGGAATGTTGCCGTGCTTGCGCCACGGGTTCTCGACCTTCTTGTCCTTGAGCATCACCAGCGAGCGGCAGATGCGCTTGCGGGTCTCGTGCGGCAAGATCACGTCATCGATGAAGCCGCGGGCACCGGCCACAAAGGGATTGGCAAATCGGGCCTTGTACTCGGCCTCGCGGGCCGCGAGCTTTTGTGGGTCCTTCTTTTCCTCGCGGAAGATGATCTCCACCGCACCCTTGGCCCCCATCACGGCAATTTCGGCATTGGGCCAGGCAAAGTTCACATCGCCGCGTAAATGCTTGGAGGCCATCACGTCATAGGCGCCGCCATAGGCCTTGCGGGTAATGACCGTCACCTTAGGCACGGTGCACTCGGCGTAGGCATAGAGCAGCTTGGCGCCGTGCTTGATGATGCCGCCGTACTCCTGGCTGGTGCCGGGCATGAAGCCGGGCACGTCGACAAAGGTGATCACCGGGATGTGGAAGGCATCGCAAAACCGCACAAAGCGCGCCGCCTTGATAGAGCTCTTGATGTCCAGACAGCCGGCCAGCACCAGCGGCTGGTTGGCAACGATGCCCACGGTTTGGCCGTCCATGCGGGCAAAGCCGACGATGATGTTCTTGGCATAGTCGGGGGCGATCTCGAAAAAGTCGCCATC
>JBILGP010000028.1:0-9876 GCA_044350985.1 Polaromonas sp.
GCGAGCAAATGGGCCAGGCCATACAGATCGACAACCGCACCGGCGCCAACGGCATCATTGCCGCCGAAGCGGTGGCCCGCTCGGCCCCGGACGGCTACACCCTGTTCATGCCCAATGACGGCATCATGGCGGCCAACCCAGCGCTCTACGCCAAGCTGCCTTATGACCCGGTCAAGGACTTTGCGGCCATCACGCTGACCTCGACCGTGCCGCTGGTGCTGATCAGCCATCCCTCCTTCCCGGCCAACAACGTGCAGGAGTTCATCGCGCAGGCCAAAGCCAAGCCGGGGGCGCTCAACTTCACCTCCACGGGTTCGGGCTCGGCCCAACACCTGGCGATGGAGTTCCTGATCGATGCAGCGGGCATCAAGCTCACCCACGTGCCCCACAAGGCCATGGGCGCCGCCCTGACCGATCTGATGGCCGGCACGATACCGGTGATGTTCACCGGCATCTCCAATGTGGTCAATCTGGCCAAAGAAGGCAAGGTCAAGGTGCTGGCCGTCAGCACGCCCAAGCGCTCGCCGGCCATGCCCAATGTGCCGACGATCGCCGAGTCGGGCGTCAGCGGCTATGGCTACGCCGCCTGGAACGGCATCGTCGCGCCCGCCGCCACGCCGCCCGAGGTGATTCGGCGCCTGCACAACGAATTTGCCAAGGCCATGGCCAACCCCGCGGTGCGGGCCAAGCTCGGCGGCCTGGGCTTTGACCTGGTCGGTGCCGGGCCGCAGGAGTTTGGCGAGCTGATCCGCGGCGACGTGGTCAGGCTGGGCCGGCTGGTGCGCACCGCCGGCATCACCGTCAACTGAACACGGGCCGGCACGCGCTTGGACACCGCAAGCGGCGACGCGCTCGAACGGCTGGCGCGGTTTGTCGGCCAAACGCCGGCCGACGCCATCCCGCCAGCGGTGCTTGAGCGCACGCGCGAGATTTTGGTCGACACCCTGCCGGTGATCGCCTGGGGCATGCGCGAGCCACAGGTCAGTGCGCTGGCGCAGCGCCAGCTCATGCAGACCAGCGAAGGCAGCCGCGCTTGGGTCATCGGCGCCGGGCGCACCGCAGCGCGGCTCGATGCGGCCCTGCTCAACGGCATCGCCGGGGCCTGGCTCGACTTTGACGAGGGCAACTTCCTGGCCAACGGGCATCCGGGCATCCAGGTCATCCCGGCCGCGCTGGCACTGGCCCAGGAGCTGCGCCTGAGCGGGCGCGACCTGCTGGCGGCCATTGCGCTGTCGTATGAGGCGGTGGCGCGGATCGGCATGGCCACCCAGACCAAGCTCATCGTCAATCCGCACGGCACCTTTGGCGTGGTCGGCTCGGCGCTGGCCTGTGCGCGGTTGCAAGGCCTGCCGCAGACGCAGATGCGCGAGCTGGCCAGTCTGGCGGCCTCGTGCTGCATGGCCACCAACCGCCACACCATGCTCAACGGCGCGACTGTGCGCAACTGGTACGCCGGCCACAGCGGCTTTATGGGGCAGATGGCGCTGCGCATGGTCGAATCGGGCTTTACCGGGCCAGTCGACGGGGTGCACACCACCTTCAGCCTGGTGCTCGGCGATGGCTTTTCTTGGGAGACGGCGTTGGGCGAACTGGGTCAGCGCTGGCTGCTCACCGAAGGCTATCTCAAGCTTTACCCCACGGCCCGCTACGCGCATTCGGCCATCGATGCGCTGCACGATGCGCTCGAACGGCACGGGCAGGCCCTCGCGACCGACGAGATCGAACGCATCGACGTTCGCGCCTACCGGCTGGCCGCCTACCTGTCCAAGCAGCAACCGGCCGATTGGTTTGGCACCCGTTTTTCCATTCCGTTTGCGCTGGCCACCTTGCTGGTGGGTCGGCGCAGCGGCTTGGCCGCGTTTTCAGACGAGGCGGTGGCCGACCCGGCCGTGATGGCGCTGGCCGCGCGCGTGCATGTGAGCGAAGACGAGAGCCACACCGCGCAGTATCCGCAACTGCAGCGCGTGGACCTGTGCCTGACCTTGCGCGACGGCCGCCGTCTAGAAGGCGCCTGCCACATCACCAGCGGCGAGCCGCAGCGCCCGCACCCGCGCGCCGATCTCGATCGCAAATACACTGCGCTGGCCGTGCCCTTGTGGGGCGAACAGCGAGCCGAGCAAATGCGAACGGCGCTGATGAACCTCGAGCATTGCCCAGACGTCAGCGCGCTGGTCGATTTCTTCCCGTGATCCAAGCCCCTTGATCCACCCCTTCTTGCAACCCTTTGAGGACTGACCATGAAACGACGCCTTGCCACCCTCCTCGTGCCCCTGCTGGCTGCCTTCAGTGTGCAGGCCCAAAGCAACTGGCCCAGCCAGCCTCTGAAGTTTGTGGTTTCGCAATCGGCCGGCGGCAGCATCGACATCGCCGCCCGCCTGATCGGCCAAAAACTCGCCGACCCACTGGGCAAGGCGGTGGTGATCGACAACCGCGCCGGCGCCAACGGCATGATTGCCGGCGAGGCGGTGGCCCGCGCCAGCGACGGTCACACCTTTTTGATGACCTCGCCCAGTGCGCTGACCATCAACCAGCACATCTACAAAAAGGTGCCCTATGACACCTTGCGCGACTTCGCGCCGGTGACGCAAACCACCTCGATCTCGTTTTTGCTGGTGGTCAACACGGCCTCGCCTTACAAAAGCGTGGCCGACCTGATCAACGCCGCCAAGGCCAAGCCCGGCGGCGTTCGCTTTGCCTCGGCCGGCATCGGCAACCAGTCGCAACTGGCCGCCGAACTGCTGGCCGACGCGGCCGGCGTGAACATGCTCCACGTGCCCTACAAGGGCGAGGCTCCGGCCATCAACGACCTGCTCGGCGGCCAGGTGGACTTCATCTTCGGCACCATGCCGGCGCTGCTGGCGCAGGTCAAGGCGGGCAAGCTGCGCGCCTTGGCCGTTGGACAGCCACAGCGCTCGGCCGCAGCACCCGACGTGCCGAGCATGGCTGAGGCCGGCTACCCCGGGGTGGCCGTCAGTGGCTGGACCGGCATCGTCGCGCCAGCGGGCACGCCGCCGGCCGTGCTCAAGCGGCTGCAGGAAGAAGTGGGCAAGGTGCTGGCCATGCCCGATGTGCGCGAGACGCTCTCCAAAGCTGGCGCCGATCCGGTGGGCAGCACGCCTGAGCAGTTTGCCGCCTTCATCCGCAGCGAAACCGTCAAATGGGGCGCAGCGGTCAAACGCGCCGGCATCACTCCCGAATGAGGACGGGCGAATACCGGCCGGGCGAACACCGATCGAGCGATTGCCTGCTCGATCGGCGCTGAGCCATGTCCGGCGCCGCAGCCCGCGCTGGCCTGCCCGAGCAGTCGGGCGCACAAACCCCGGCGCAGATCCAAGCCATCTACCAGGGGCTGTGCCTGAGCTGCGGCGTGGCCCTGCCCGCCCTGATCTTTCGCAATCTGGCCACCCGGCCGGGGGTGTTAGAAGCGTTCTGGCAGTGCCTGGGACCGCTGTACCGACAGGGCCTGCTGCAGCAGTCGGCCTGGCCGCTGGCTCGGCAAGCCGGGGCTGGCGATCTGCTGCCCGCCCTTGAGGCGCGCGAACTGCAGGCCTTTGGGCTGCACGACGGCCAGATGCTGCGCAGCGCGCTGGCCACGCTGGACAACTACAACCGAGCCAACCCGGTCAACTGGCTGGCCCTGCTGAGCCTGCTCGAGGCCAGCCGCCAAACCCCAAAGCCTGGCGCAGCCCGCGCTGGGCAAGCCGCCGAGCACGCCTGGCAGCCCCCCGCGCCGCCAGCTGACGAACTGCTGCCCTTGCCCGCCGCCGATGAACTCGATGCACGCACACGTTGGCTGCTCAACGATCTGCGCGAGGGCGACCGCAGCGAGCTCGATCCGGTCGTGCCCAGCCTCTACCGGCACTTGAGCGCCTGCCCGGGGCTGATCGAATGGCTGCACCTGCATCTGGCCCCGCGCTTTGCCGACGGCCGCATGACCGCGAAGCTGCAACGCCTGCGTCAAGCCATGCAGCACGAGGCCATCGCCTGGGCCGAGCGGCTCGAACCGGTGCCTGAACCCTTGCTCGCCAGCGATGTGCTCGCAACTCTCGAGCAGTTTGCCAGCCAGATCATCCCGCCCATGGTGCTCATCGGCACGGCCTTGCGGCGGGCCATTGATGCAGGCCTGGATGCGAACCTTCAGCAGCGACCACTATAAGCCGCTGGGCAGCCAGGTGGCTATGGCCGGCCAAAAGAAGATGGCCACCAGCAGCAACAGGCTCATGAGCACATAAGGGATGACGGCCTTGAAGATCTGCGAGGTGCGCACCTCGGGCGGTGCCACGCCGCGCATGGTCATCAGCAGCAGGCCGTGCGGTGGCAGCAGCAGGCCCATCTGCATGCACATGAGAAACATCACGCCAAACCAGATCGGGTCGATCCCCAGGCTGCTGACAATGGGCATGAAGATGGGCAGCGTGATCATCATCATGCTGACCTGATCGACGAACAGGCCCAGAAAAATCAGGAAGGCCATCATGCCCACCACAATCATCTCCTTGGACCAACCCTGGCCGGTGATCAGTTGAACCAAGCCGTTGCTCGCACCGGAAAACGACAGCAGCTGCGCAAAGGTGGTGGCGCCCAAGATGATGAAAAGAATCATGCCGGAGATGCCGGCCGTACCCATGAGGGCGCTGCGCAGCGCCTGCCACGACAGGCGCCGGTACAAGGCGGCCAGCACCATGGTGGCAAACGCACCGAGGGCTGCGCATTCGGTCGGCGTGGCCCAGCCGGCCGACAGCGCGCCCACCACAACGCCGAAGATCGACATCGTCGGCAGCACATAAGCCACCAACAGGTGCCAGCGCTGCCAGCCGGTGTAGCGCACCGCCTGCGCCTCCTGCGGCGCCAGCGAGGGCGTCAGGCGTACGCGCAGGATGATCCAGGCGATAAAGGCCAGCGACAAAATCAGTCCCGGCACAATGCCGCCGAGCAGCAGCTTGGAGATCGAGATGCCCGACAGCGACCCGAGCAACACCGTCAGCGCCGAGGGCGGGATCAGCATATCGACCGCGCCGATGGCCATGATCGGACCGGTGGCCAGCGTCGGGTGGTAGCCGCGCGCGAGCATCACCGGCAGCATGAGCGAGCCGAGCATCGCCGTGGTGGCAATGGTCGAGCCGGAAATGGCCGAAAACACAGTGCCGGCCACCACAGCGACCACCGCCAGACGCCCCGGCACGCGGGTGATGAGCCGATCGATGCCCTCGATGACCTTGTGCGCCAGGCCGGTGTGAAACAGCACCTCGCCCATCAACACGAACAGCGGGATCGGCGTCAAGGCAAAGGCCGCCACCGAGCTGACGCTGCTGCGCGCCAACTGCACCAGGCCGACCTCGCCGCCCATGTAGAGCCAGGCGCCCACCAAGTTGACCGCCAGAAAAGTCAACGCCACCGGCATGCCGATGAACAGCAGCACGGTCGAGCCGCCCAGCAGCAGCCAGGCCGCGAAGGTCCAGCTCATGGCGCGCCCCTCATGCCGCGCTCACCGCATCATTTCGCGGACCGCGCTCGCCGCGCCACAGACGGTGCATGCGAAACAGCATTTCCACCGACAACAGCGCAAAAGCCAGCGGCAGCGGCGCCAGGCTCCACCATTCGGGCGTGACCAGGGTCTTGATGCTCAAGGCGCCCGAGGCATGGCTGGCCAGGGCCGCCTTGGCCGAGACGGCGGTCAGCACGAGACAGGTGGCCAGCCCCAGCAGATCACCGAGCCACTCCAGCAGCCAAGCCCAGCGCGGCGGCAGGGGCTGCAGCAAGATATCGACCCGGATGTGCTGACCCTGGCGCAGCAGCCAGGGCGCCACGCACAGCGTGACCAGGAGCAGCAGCCACTCGCTGACCTCGTTGCTCCAGGCCAAGCCGCGCGGCCAGCCCGCCAGCGCCAGATTGCGCAGCGCCACGTCGGCCACGATGATGAGCATCATGGCCAGCAGCAACAGGCAACCCAGCAGGGCCAAGGCCGACAGCAAGCGGCCCCACAGCGCGGACAGGCGGTCGATCACGAAGCAGGCTTAGCGGGAAAACAGAGCCTTGAAGCGCGCTGCGATCTCCGGGCTTTGCTTGGCGGCACTGGCCCAACCGATCTCGTAAGCGCGGTCGCGGAAGGCCTTGGCCGTGGCCGCATCAAAAGCGATCGTCGCGATGCCGGCCTTGGCCTGGCGAGCCGTCTCGTCGGCCGCGAACTTCACCCAGAAGGTGTTTTCGGCCTCCAGGGCCAAGACCTGGCGATTCAAGAAAGTGCGCTGGGCCTCGCTGAGCTTGCGGTACGCCGGCAGGTTCATGATGAGCGAGACCTCGGCATCGTAGAAACCGGGGTCGACGCGGAACTTGGTTTTCTCGTGCCAGTTCAGATCGAAGATGCCGCCGATCGGCCAGCCGTAGCCGTCGACCACGCCGCGCTCAAGGGCGGTGTAGACCTCGCCGGGCGGCGTGGTGATCACGTTGGCGTTGAGGGCCTGGAAGAAATCGCGGTAGACCGGCGTGATGCGGATTTTTTGGCCGGCCAAGTCAGGCTTGTCGATTTTCTTGTTGGTGTAGATGTGAAAGGGCTGGTTCTCGACCACGCGGCCGAGGTACTGCATATTGCCTTTTTCGTTCCAGACCCGGTTGATCGCGTCATAGGCGCCGTTCTTGCGCTGCTCGGCAATCGGGATCTGGGTGAGCTTGAGGAAGTCGGCCTCGGGCATGACGTTGGTGTAGAAGGCGCCGGTGTTGAGCGCCATGTCAACCACGCCGGTCTTGACCGCATTGCCCACTTCAAACGAGGGCATGGCCTTGGGGCCGCCAATGAAGTTGATCTGCAACAGCCCTTTGCCCTCGGCATTGAACTTGGCGATCCAGGGCTGCAAGCGCTGCACGTAAATCCCGTTTTCGGCAAAACTGCTGACCAGCCTGAGCGTGGTTTCCTGGGCCCAAGCCGAGGCGCTCAGCCCCATGAGCAAGGCTGCGGTGGCTTTGAGCCAATGACGTTTTTGCATGCATGTCTCCTGTGAGTTGGGGAGGGTCGAAAAAAATCTGTTCAGCGCGCCTGCAAGGCCGATCGCAGCGCCTGCCCGCTGTCGTCGGCAAGCGCAGCGGCCACGAGGGCCTGCAAGCGTCGGGCAGCACCAGCCTGGCCTGCGATGGCCGGCAGCTGCTGCATGATCATCTCAAAATGGCGCCAGCCGCGGGCATGGGTATCCCCGTAACCCTTGACCAGACGCTGCGCCCGCGCCAGCTCAAGGGCCAGTTCGGGCTGGTTGGGCAAGAGGCGCCGCAGATCGGCCAGCCAGGCCCCAATGCGCTGCTGCTCGACTTCAAAGCGCAAGGACTTCGGGCGCCAGCGCCGCAGACTGGCCACGCTGTAGAGCAGCAAAAACCCGCGCAGTGAGCTGGTGCGCACCACACGCCCGCTGCTCGCGTAGCGGCCCACGAACTTGCGGGCCCAGCCGGTTCGCATCAGCCATCGGCCCCAGGCCGCTGGCAAGGTGTCGGCAATCTCCTCGAGCCGTGGGTGCAGGAACTCGTTGATGTGCAGCCCCTGCTGCGGGCTCAGCCGCACCTCCTGGCCCACACGCTCAAAGCGGCTGCGCCGCGTCTTGAGATCGGCCACCCGCACCGTGTCCTCGTAGGACATCCACAGCGCCAGGTGGCGCGCGGCCTCGGCCAGCGCCTCCTGCTGCGCCGCTGCCGACGGAGCCGCCTCGCACAGTCTTTGCAGGCGATCGAGGTAAAGCCCGGCGTAGGCCAGGTCCTGGTAATCGGCCAAGCGCATCAGGCCGTGCAGCGCATGGGCCTGGGCCGCCGGTGGCAATTGCTGACAGGCGCGCTGGGCCAGGGCGCTCAGGCGCGGGCCGACTTCGGGCAAACGAGGCGCATCGGCCATGGCCTGGCTCTGGGCAGGCGGCTCGAGGGCCTCTTGCGCGGCTTTCCAGCCCAAGGCAAAAGCCTTCAGACTCGCTTGCACCCCAACGCCCGAGCGCTCGATCGTCTGCTCGAACTGGCTGCGGTCAAAAGGCAAGCGCCCGCTGGCGGCAATCGCACCGAACAAGGTGGCGCCGACCGGCGTGCCACACTGCTCGGCCAATTGGGCAAAGTCGGCGCCGATCCAGCAGGCCGCGGCGGCGCGGGCGCCCTCGAGCAGCTTGCCCGAATCGACCCGGCCGTCTGCGACGGCGGTACGCTCGGTCATGCTGTAGACCCGGTGGGTCGAGGCGATCAAGGTGGTGCGCTCGGGCGTGACCAGCTGGCGCTGCAAGGCCCGGCCCGCCTCCATCAGCTCGGAGGCAATCACCAGATCGACCGCACCCGGAAAAGGACTGAGCGCCATCACCGGCGCCTGCCCGGCCGGCACCTGGTCGGCCGGAAACATCTCGAGGTAGTAAATCGTCGCGCCGGTGCGCTGGGCCACGCCGGGCACCGAGGTGGTCTGCGCCACATGGCCGTTGTGCTCGGCCAGATCGACCAGCCAGTCGGCCAGCACACCGCCGCCCTCGCCGCCCATGGCCAAAATCGCCAACGTGATCAGGCGCTCGTCAGAGCCGCCAGCGCTGCCCAGACTCATGCCGCAATCCCTTCGAGCCGACGCTCGATGCGCCGCTGCAGCCAGCCGATGACCCGCCCGCTGAACTTTTGCAGCCAGCGGTCCCAGGCGCTGGGGTTGTCAATGATTTCAGCCCGGTAAAACGAGGGGCACAAGACCGCCGCATGCGCCACCTCGCCACACAAACCGCAGCCCACGCAGCTGTCAGCCACCGCGGTCACCGGATCGGTGCGCAGCGGGTCGGGGTTGGGCTTGATGCTCAGCGAGGGGCATCCCGAGAGGCGGATGCAGGAGTGATCGCCCGTGCAAGTGTCGGGATCGACACCGAAGCGCTCGCGCACCATGCGCTCGCCCGCTTGCACCTTCTTGCGCCGCAGCGGCCGCTCGCGCCGCTGGCGGTTGAGCATGCACTCGCTTTGCGCAACCACCACCTTGGGGCCGCGCTCGGTGGTGGTCATGGCCTCGCGCAGGGCCTGCTTCATGTCGGCCAGGCTGTAGGTGTGGGTGACGGTGCGCACCCAGTTGACGCCCACACCGCGCACCGCCTTCTCGATCGGGTGGTTGGTGGCGCGAATCTCATTGCGCGCCTTGGACGACAGCACGTCCTGCCCGCCGGTGGCCGCCGAATAACCGTTGTCGACCACCAGCAGCACGTTGTCGGTCTTGTTGAAAACCGCATTGCCCACGCCGCTGGTCAGGCCGTTGTGCCAAAAGCCGCCGTCGCCCATGATGGCCAGCGTGCGCCGATCGGTCTCGGGCGTGTTAAACGCCGAGGCACCGGCCCAACCGAGCCCATAGCCCATGGTGGTCGAGCCGATGTTGAACGGCGGCAAGATGGAAAAAAGGTGGCAGCCGATGTCGGCGCTGACATGGCGCGGCCCGAGCTCGCCTTCGAGCATCTTGAGCGCGGTAAAGATCGGCCGCTCGGGGCAACCGGTGCAAAACGAGGGCGGCCTGGGCTGCACCTGGGCCACCGCTGCGGCCACCAACTCAGAAGCCGGCCCCGCCGTCACAGCGAGTGCACGGCCAGACTGCGGCAACAGGGCGCTGGCGCGCTGGCGCAAAAATTCACCCACGCCCTTGAGCAGCACCGCACCGGTGTACTCGCCGCCCATGGGCAGCACATCCTTGCCCTGCACCTCGGTGCGACTGCCCGCGCGGTGCAAAACGGTGTGGATGTTTTGCGCAATAAAGTCGGGCTGTCCCTCCTCGACCACCAGCACCGCCCGCTTGCCCTCGCAAAACGCCAGCACCTCCTCGTCAACCAGCGGGTAGGTCACGCCCAGCACATACAGCGGCACTTGGGAGTTGCCAAACACATCGGCCAGGCCGAGCAACTGCAGCGCGCGCAA
>JBILGP010000417.1:0-2898 GCA_044350985.1 Polaromonas sp.
CGAGCAGTGCGGCTGCACCGTGGTGCGGGGGCGCGAAATGATGCTCGGCCAGATTCCCCAATTGGTGGACCGCTTGCTCGATCCTGAGGCCATTGCGGCCGCCCCGGAACTGCCGTGACGCTCAATGCCAGGGTGCCTTTGAGATTGGCTAAGCGCCCACCGCCCGCCCCGGACGCGACAAGAACCGCCCCGGACGCTGCGGCAGGGCCTGACCTTGCGCAAACGCCCACTGGCCGTTGACCATCACGCGCTCGATGCCGGTGCACATTTGCCGGGGGTTGTCGTAGGTGGCCTGGTCGGCAATGCGATCGGCATCAAAGAGCACCAGGTCGGCGAAGGCGCCTTCGCGCACCACGCCGCGCTCGCTCAAGCCGAATCGGGCGGCCGAAAGCCCGGTCATTTTGTGGATCGCCTGGGGCAAGGTCATGAGCTGCTCTTGGCGGCAGTAGTGGGCCAGCACCCGCGCAAAAGCCCCCCACAGCCTCGGGTGCGGCCGCTCGTCGTGCGGCAGGCCGTCCGAGCCGATCATGCTCATGGGGTGGGCCATCACACGGCGCACATCGTCTTCGCGCATCTGAAAGTAGCAGGCGCCGCCGGGCATGAGGCGGCGGCAGGCGCTGACTTGGTCGATGCCCCATTGGGCGGCGATGTCGGCCAGGTAGCGACCGGCCAGCTCCGGATGCGGATCACTGCGCGTGATCAGGATCTCGATCACACCATCAACCAGGTCTTCGCGCAGCAAAGTCGATCCCGCACTGTACGGGTAGGCGTCCATGCCAACCGCCTGACGCTGGCTCAGTCGCTCGAGCAAGGCCAGCGTCTCGATCGTGCGGCCCCAGTTGCGAGGCCCCGCGCATTTGTGGTGCGACAAGATCCATGTGACCGGCCCGACCCGCGCGGTATCGGCCGCCTCTTGCATGGCCTCCAAAATGCTGTCCATCTCGCTGCGGATGTGGGTGACGTACACCCCGGCGTGCTCGGCCACCACCCGCACCAGCGCCTGCATTTCAGCCGCATCGGCCGCAAAGGCCTGCTGATAAAACAGCCCCGACGACAGGCCCAGGGCGCCCTGCTCCAGCGCCCGATCGAGCAACTGCGCCATCGCCTCGGTCTCGCAGGCATCGGCTGGGCGGTTCAAGTCGGTCATGGTGCACACGCGCAGCGTGGTGTGGCCAATGAGCGCACCGACGTTGACGGCTGCCGGCGCTTGGGCCAGCGCGCGGGCATAGTCGCCCAGCTGCGCAAACCGAAACTCGGTGGTGTGCAGCAGGTCCAGCGGCGAGGGCGGTGCCTGCGTCACCAGCGGCACCAGCGACAGGCCGCAGTTGCCCGTGATCACGCTGGTCACGCCCTGCGACAGCTTGGCCAGCATGACCGGATCGCGCAGCACCTGGGCATCGTCGTGGGTGTGAACGTCGATGAAGCCCGGGCTCAGGGTCAGGCCTTGTGCGTCCAGCACCTCATCGGCGTCCTGCGGCAGGTCCGGGCCGATGCGGGCAATGCGATCACCGGCGACGAGCACGTCGGCCGCGTAGGCGGGCGCGCCGGTCCCGTCGACCACCTGGGCACCGCGCAAAAGAATGCGGTTCATGGCTGAGCTCCCTTTTCCACCGACGACCACGCCCAATCGACGGCCGAGTGCTGATCGCTGTCTTGACCATGCTCTTGCAACACCGCTCGCAACTGCGTCAACTGCTGCGCCGCCTGGGGCCCGAGGACCTTGAGCACCAGAACCATCAGCAGCTCGATGACCAACAGGTGCGCGATATAGGCCTCGACCCCGACCCGCATCACGGCATCGGCCGGCACGCTCACCCCGATCGTGACATCGGCCAACTCGGCCAGCACCGTGCCTGGCTGCGTGATCGCAATCACAGTGGCCCCTTGTGATTGGGCAAAGCGCACAGCCTCCAGCAAAAAGGGCATGCGCCCGACATGAGAGATCGCCACCGCGACACCACCGGGCCCAAGGCTGGCTGCAGAAACCAGTTGCAGGTGGGCGTCGTGGAAGGCGTTCGCCGTGCGGCCGACTCGAAACAAGCGGCTCTGAAGGTCGTTGGCCATAAAGGCCGAGGTGGCGCCCACCGAATAGCAGTCGATACGCTGGGCACTGGCCAACAATTGCGCGGCCCGCTCCAGCGTCTGCACGGGCAACTGCTCCGGCAACGCTGCAATGGAGGCGGCGGCCCCACCAAG
Source organism: Polaromonas sp. (assembly GCA_044350985.1). Classification (GTDB taxonomy): domain Bacteria; phylum Pseudomonadota; class Gammaproteobacteria; order Burkholderiales; family Burkholderiaceae_C; genus Polaromonas. Next base: position 2,197 of record JBILGP010000417.1, read on the forward strand.
GATTTTTTGCACGATGTCGGCAGTGCCGTCGCCCATGCTCACCGAACGGTGAACCGGCATGACGCGAGCCAGATCCTGCGCCAGTGCGAGCTTGAATTCACGCACACCGGGATAGCCCATTTGCCGGGCCGTTCGCATGATGGTGGGCATAGACACCCGGGCCATCGCCGCCAGAGCGTCCACGCTCATCGACACGGCGCTGTGGGGGTCAGCCAGCAGCACGGCCACCACCTGCTGCTGGGCGCGTGGCAGCGAGGGCGCCATCGATTCCAAGCGCTGCAGCAAGGTCGGTTTGAGGTTCATGCCGGAGCAAGCCCCACTAAAAATGAATCGACACGGCGTCGATCACGCGGTAGTCGGCGCTGACGACAGGCATCCAGCGCCATTTGTCAAAGGTCGTGCAAGGATGGGAAATGCCGCAGCCCACCACATGCCCCACCTGCGGCTGCTCGTGCGCGGGCGCTTGCGGGTCCCAGCGCAGGTAGGCGTGCTGATCGTTGAGCTCGGTGATCCGCCAGTGCCCGGGTACGGGCTGGGTCTGGCTGTCGCCCAGGCTGGCGCGCCACAGCGCCACCGGCAGGTCCAGGTCGTAGGAGACGTCTCGCTTGCCCATGCTCAAAATCGCCAAGCCGGGCTCGGGGCAAGACTGCACACTGCAAATGACCTCCAGCGCGGGGCGCAGCGATTCGCGCAGGTTCAGCC
>JBILGP010000418.1:0-2897 GCA_044350985.1 Polaromonas sp.
GGTGTGGAGCCGGCGCACGGGCGAGCCGGTGCACCACGCCATCGTCTGGCAGGACCGGCGCACCGAGCCGCTGTGCCAGCAGTTGCGCGAGCAGGGCCACGAGGCGTTGGTGCGCGAGCGCACCGGTCTGCGGCTCGATCCCTACTTCTCGGCCACCAAGCTGCGCTGGTTGCTCGACCATGTGCCCGGTGTGCGCGCGCGCGCCGAAGCGGGCGAGCTGGCCTTTGGCACGGTCGACACCTGGTTGATCTGGCAGCTCACCGGCGGCCAGCGTCATGTCACCGACATCAGCAACGCCAGCCGCACCTTGCTGCTCAACATCCACACCGGCCAGTGGGACGAGGACTTGCTGGCGCTGTTCGACATTCCCCGCAGCCTGCTGCCCGAGGTGCTGCCCTCGGTGGCCGACTTCGGCGTGGTGCAGGGCGGCCTGCTCGGTCCGGCCGACCGGCCGCTGCGCATCGGCGGGGTGGCGGGCGATCAGCAAGCGGCCCTGCTCGGCCAGGCCTGCCTTCAAAGCGGCGATGTCAAAAACACTTACGGCACCGGCTGCTTCATGCTGATGCACACCGGCTCGAACGCGCCGACCAGCCGCAACGGCCTGATCACCACCTGCGCGGCCCGCCTGAGCGCGAGCAGCGCGCCGATGTACGCGCTCGAAGGCAGCGTGTTTATCGGCGGCGCGGTGGTGCAGTGGCTGCGCGACGGGCTCAAGATGATCGAGCGCAGCAGCGATGTGGAGGCGCTGGCCGCCTCGGTCGATGACACGGACGGCGTGGTGGTGGTGCCCGCCTTTGCCGGCCTGGGCGCGCCCTACTGGCTGCCCCATGCACGCGGCAGCATCCAGGGGCTGACCCGCGGCACGCAGGCGGCCCATATTGCACGCGCGGCGCTAGAGAGCATCGCCTTGCAAAGCGCGGTCTTGCTGCAAGCCATGCAGGCCGATGCCCACGATCTGGGTAACCTGGCCGGTCTGCGTGTCGATGGCGGCGCCAGCGCCAACAACCTGCTGATGCAGATGCAGGCCGACCTGCTGGGCCTGCCCGTGCTGCGGCCGGCCACGATCGAGACCACCGCGCTGGGCGCGGCCGTGCTCGCGGGCTTGCAGGCCGGCGTGTTTGGCAGCGCCCAGGACCTGCGCGATCGCCTGACCATCGAGCGCATCTTCGAGCCCCGCATGAGCCGCGACCAGGCCCAGGCCAAGCTGGCCGCATGGGAGGCGGCCGTGTCGGCCCTGAGCCCGAGCGCGGGGGCGAGGTGATCGGCGCAATGAACCGCCATCCCTGCGGCACCCGCGGCACCTGCGCCACCGCTGCGCGCCTGAGGTGCCGCCGAACCCAAGGCTTGCTGCCTCGCCCCGCATGACGCAGCTTGTCTTGCTGATCCTGCTGGTCGGTGCGGCCGCCGGTTTCACGGCTGGCCTGTTCGGGGTGGGCGGCGGGCTGGTGATCGTGCCCACGCTCTACATGCTGTGGCGCGATGACCCGGTCCTGGGCCCGCAGGTGATGCACTTTGCCGTCGCCACGTCGCTGGCCTGTGTGGTGGTGACCTCGGTCAGCAGCTCCTGGACGCATTGGCGAGCCGGCCGGCTGAAACTGGGGCCGCTGGGCGGGCTCTTGGCTTGCGTCAGCGTGGGCTCGCTCGTGGCCGTGTGGGTCGCGTCGTGGGCCGCAACCGGATGGCTGCGCACTGGCTTTGGCATCTTTGCGGCGCTGACCTGCCTGAGTCTGCTGTGGCAGCAGTCGTCGGATTCGCGGGTGCAGATGCCCCGACAAGCCGAGCTTTGGGGCGCGGGCGCCTTCATCGGCCATGTGTCGACCTTGCTGGGGGTCAGCGGCGGCGCGATGACCGTGCCCTACCTGGTGCTGCGGGGCGTGGATTTGCGTTATGCGGTGGTGGTCAGCTCAGCCCTGGCGATGCCGATTTCTTTGGTGGGTGCGATCGGCTTGGGGCTGATCGGCCCGCCCACCGACCAGACCTGGGGCTATGTGCATGTCTGGGCCGTGCTGGGCATCAGCGCAAGCAGCCTGTTTTTTGCGAGCTGGGGCGCTCGCCTGTCGCAGCACCTGGACCGGCGGCTGCTGCAAAAACTGTTTGCCGGCTTTCTGGCCTTGGTGGCGATCAACATGCTCGCAGGCTGAGCCCGGCTGCGGCCGCCGGGCGCTCTTGAGTGGGCGCTCAGCCCAGCGTGTAGGCCTCGTGCACCGCCGACTGCACGCCGCCGCCCAAAACAGCGCCGCCGCCGGCAACGTAAATCACATCGCCAATGGTCACGGCGGCCACCGCATGGCGCGGCGTCGGCATCGGCGCGTGGGCCTGCCAACTGTCGCTGCGCGAGTCGTAGCTTTCCATTTGGCCAAACACGGTCTGCTGACCCGCTCGGTTGATGATGCCGCCCTCGCCGCCCATGGCAAACAGGCGGTCGCGGTAAACCACCAGCCCATGACCGGAACGGGCCACCGGCAGCGGCGCGCGCAGCTCCCAGGTGTCGCGCTCGGGCAGGTAGACATGGTGCAGGTCGGTGTTGTATTCGAAGGTGTTGAAGCGCCCGCCGATCACATGAATACGCCCCTGCCAGGTCACGCAACCGACATGGTCGCGCCCGCCGGGCAAGGCTTTGCGCCGGCTCCAGCGATCGGCCTGCGGGTCGTAGACCTCATGCCAGCCCACGCTGGCACGCTCGTCGGTGGGCGCGCCCGCGCCGCCGATCAGGTGGATCTTGCCGTCCAGGGCCACCGCTGCGGCCGCCCCGCGCGGCCGAGGCAGCGGAGCCACCGAGACCCACTTGTCCTGGCCGACCTCGTAGACATAGGCGTGGTTGTCGGGGTTGCGGTTTTGCTCGATGAAGCCGCCAAAGGCGTAGATGCGCCCCTTGTCGGCCACCACCGCCACATGGT
>JBILGP010000419.1:0-2879 GCA_044350985.1 Polaromonas sp.
CCGGAAGTCGTTCTCAAGGGTCTGGCTGCAGCGCCCGAGGAGGCCGCCGGCTGCGTGGTGCTGGGCGACCTGGCGGCGCTGCGCCGTGCCAAGGCTTTGCCGACTCTGGCCCATTTACCGCTGGCACTGGCCGAGCTCGATGCGCTCGAGCAGGTCCAGCGCCTGCCGCCGCGCTGCCTGGGCGTGCTGCAGGCCTGCGACTTGCCTCAATTGCCGGCCTGGGGGCAAGTCAGTGGGCAGGCTGGGCGGGCGGCGGCGCAGTGCATCGTCGCCGGTGCGCAGGCGGTGCTGACCGGGCAGGCCCAGGCGCTGGTGACCGCCCCCATCCACAAGGAAGCGCTGGCCGCCGCCGGCAGCCCCTGGGCGGGTTTTCCGGGGCACACCGAGCTGCTGCAGCATGAGGCAGCCCGTTTTTTGGGCTGCAGCCCCGAGCAACTGCCGGTGCGCATGATGCTTGCCGGTTCGGGCCTGCGCACGGTGCTGGTGAGCATCCATGTGTCACTGCGCCAGGCCCTCGAGACGCTGAGCACCGAGCGGGTGCTGCAGACGGTGCGCATCGCCCACGGCGCGCTCGAGCGCTGGCTTGGGCGGGCGCCGCGTCTGGCCGTGGCCGGCCTCAATCCGCATGCCGGCGAAGGCGGCCTGTTTGGGCGCGAGGAGATCGACATCATTGCGCCGGCCGTGGCGCAGGCGCGGCAGGCGGGCATCGAGGCCAGCGGGCCGCATGCGCCCGACACCGTGTTCATGCGGGCCCGCCAGGGCGAATTTGATGCCGTCATTGCGATGTACCACGACCAGGGCCTGATTCCGATCAAGCTGCTCGGTCTGCAGGAGGGCGTCAACGTGACCCTGGGGCTGCCCTTGCTGCGCACCAGCCCCGACCATGGCACGGCCTTTGACCTGGCTGGCACGGGGCGGGCCGATCCCTCGAGTTTCATGGCTGCCTTGCGTCTGGCCCACCAGCTCAGCGCGGCGCCGGCCCCCTGAATCGACCCAACGGACCGATCGACGGCCCTTTGCGCCCCCGGGTTTGTCGCCCGGGCTATGGAAAGTCGATGGCCCGCTCCGCTACAATACCGGGTTGACCCTAGTGCCACAACCAGGGCGACAGAAGTGCGCCGAGTTTCGAAGGAAGTTCATGACCCAAAGCAGCCAAGCCAGCGCAGTGCCCGCCTCAGGCCCTGTGGACACGAGCAAGAGAAACTGGATTTTGACCACGGCCGCAGTGGGCGGCGCGGGTGCGGCGGCGGTGGCCGTGCCCTTTGTGAGCACGTTTCAACCTTCCGAGCGGGCCAAGGCCGCCGGCGCCGCCGTCGAGGTGGATATTTCGGCACTCAAGCCCGGCGAGAAGCTGACGGTCGAGTGGCGCGGCAAGCCGGTCTGGATCATCAAGCGCACGCCCGAGCAGCTCGAGAGTCTCAAGAAGACCGAAGGCCAGCTCGCCGATCCCAAGTCCGAGCGCAATCCGGCCGAACTCACGCCCGCCTATGCGCGCAACGCCAACCGCTCGATCAAGCCCGAGGTGTTGGTGGCCGTTGGCATTTGTTCCCATTTGGGCTGCTCGCCGGTCGACAAGTTTCAGACGGGCGCTCAGCCCTCCCTGCCCGACGACTGGAGCGGCGGTTTCCTGTGCCCTTGCCACGGCTCGACCTTCGACATGGCCGGCCGGGTGTTCAAGAACAAGCCCGCTCCGGACAACCTGGAAGTGCCGCCGCACATGTACCTGTCTGACAGCCGCCTGGTGATCGGCGAAGACAAAAAGGCCTGATGCGCGTCGTGCCCGCTCTTGCGCAGTTGGCGCGAGTGGGTGTTCCGTCAATGGATGAGGAAACCGAACATGGCAGACTTCAAAGAAATTTCTCCTGACGCGCCGGCTGGCGCCAAGCTCATGAACTGGGTGGACAACCGCTTTCCGGCCACCAAGATGTTCAAGGAGCACCTGAGCGAGTACTACGCGCCCAAGAACCTGAACATCTGGTACATGTTCGGTTCGCTCTCGCTGCTGGTGCTGGTGATTCAAATCGTCACCGGCATCTTCCTGACCATGAACTACAAGCCCGATGCGGCGCTGGCCTTCGGCTCGGTCGAGTACATCATGCGCGATGTGCCTTGGGGCTGGCTGATCCGCTACATGCACTCCACCGGTGCCTCGGCCTTCTTCATCGTGGTCTACCTGCACATGTTCCGCGGCCTGATCTATGGCAGCTACCGCAAGCCGCGCGAGCTGATCTGGATCTTCGGTTGTGCGATCTTCCTGGCCCTGATGGCCGAGGCCTTCATGGGCTACTTGCTGCCTTGGGGCCAAATGAGCTACTGGGGCGCCCAGGTGATCGTGAACCTGTTTGCCGCGATTCCCTTCGTCGGCCCCGATCTGGCCCTGCTGATCCGCGGCGACTATGTGGTCGGTGACGCCACGCTCAATCGCTTTTTTGCCTTCCACGTCATTGCGGTGCCGCTGGTGCTCTTGGGCCTGGTGGTGGCGCACATCATCGCCTTGCATGAAGTGGGCTCAAACAACCCCGACGGTGTGGAGATCAAGGCCAAGAAAGACGCCAGCGGCAAGCCGCTCGATGGCATTGCCTTCCACCCCTTCTACACGGTGCACGACATCTTTGGCGTCAGCGTCTTCCTGCTGGCCTTCTCGGCCGTGGTGTTCTTCGCGCCTGAAGCCGGTGGCTACTTCCTCGAGTACAACAACTTCATTCCAGCCGATCCGCTCAAGACCCCTGCGCACATCGCCCCGGTGTGGTACTTCACGCCGTTTTACTCCATGCTGCGCGCCATCACCACCGAGATGATGTATGTGCTGGTGCTGTGCGTGGTGGTGGCCGCTGCCCTGGGCGTGCTCAAGGGCCAACTCGCCGGTCTCTTCAAGGCCG
>JBILGP010000420.1:0-2876 GCA_044350985.1 Polaromonas sp.
AGCTCGCTGGCTTTCTGGCGGGCAAGGGCGAGGGGCAGTCCAAATCGGCCCAGGCTGCGCGCGCCGCCAAGGCGCCGGTGAGCCAGAGCCGCCAGCCCCTGGCGCTGCGCCAGCACCGCGGCACGCTGTTTTTGCTTGACGAGCCCACCACTGGCCTGCACTTTGAAGACATCGCCAAGCTCATGCGTGCGCTGCGCAAGTTGCTGGAGGCCGGTCACTCGCTCATCGTCATCGAGCACAACCTCGATGTGATCCGCGCCGCCGACTGGGTGATTGACCTCGGCCCCGAGGGGGGCGAGGCGGGCGGCCAAGTGGTGGCCCAGGGCACCCCCGAAGAGCTGCGCCAGCATCCGGCCTCGCACACCGCACAGGCCCTGCGCGAGTATGCGCAGGCCATGGGGGAGCTGCATGGTGTGGCAGAAAAAACCGCCGGATACGACCTTCCCCGTGTCTTGCCCCCTCTCCCTCTGGGAGAGGGCAGGGGTGAGGGCAGCCGGCCCCACCCCAACCCTTCCCCAGCGGGAGAGGGAGCTAGGCAGGGGGAGGGAGCCAAGACCGCACCCAACGCGATCCAAATCGTCAACGCCCGCGAGAACAACCTCAAGAGTCTGAGCGTCGACATCCCTCGCGGCAAGTTCAACGTGGTCACGGGCGTCTCGGGTTCGGGCAAGTCCACGCTGGCCTTTGACATCTTGTTCAACGAAGGCCAGCGCCGCTACCTCGAATCGCTCAACGCCTACGCCCGCTCCATCGTGCAGCCCGCGGGCCGGCCCGAGGTCGATGCGGTCTACGGCATACCACCCACGGTGGCCATCGAACAGCGGCTCTCGCGCGGCGGGCGCAAGTCCACCGTGGGCACGACCACCGAGGTTTGGCATTTCCTGCGGCTCTTGTATGTGAAGCTGGGCATACAGCACTGCGTCAAAGACGGCGCGGCCGTCATGCCGCAAAGCAGCGACTCCATCACCGCGCAGCTTCTCAAGAGCTACCGCGGCCAGCACATCGGCCTGCTCGCGCCGCTGGTGAGCAACCGCAAGGGCGTCTACACCGAGCTGGCCGACTGGGCCCGGCCACGCGGCCACACCCATCTGCGCGTGGACGGCGAGTTCTTGCCGACCACCGGTTTCCCGCGCATTGATCGCTTCAAGGAGCACACGATCGAGCTGCCCGTGGCCGACCTGGTGGTCGCTCCCGCCCGCGAGACCGCGCTGCGCGAGGCGCTGCGCAGCGCCCTCGAACACGGCAAGGGCGTGGTGCATGTGCTCGCACCGCTCGACGGTCTGCAGCAAGCCATGCTGGAGGGTCGATCGGCCCAGGGCATTGGACAGGTGCAGGTGTTTTCAACCAAGCGCGCCTGCCCGGTGTGCTCGACCTCGTATCCCGAGCTTGACCCGCGCCTGTTCTCCTACAACAGCAAGCACGGCTGGTGCCCCGATTGCGTGGGCACGGGCGTCGCGCTCAGCCGCGAGCAGCGCCGCGCGCTCGACGACTCGGTCCGCGACGACGACAACAAGGGCCGCGAGCAAAGCTTTGCCGAGCCCGAGCTCGACGAAGTCAGCGACAGCGCCTGCCCAAGCTGCGCCGGCACCCGGCTCAATGCCCAAGCCCGCGCCGTGCGCTTGCGCAGCGCCAACGGCCAGGCCTGGTCGATCACTGAGGTGGCGCGGCTGTCGGTCACCGATGTGCACGCCTGGATTGAGGGCCTCAAGCTGTCGGGCCGCGAAGCCGACATCGCCCGCGACCTGGTGCCCGAAATCCGCAGCCGGCTCGAGTTCTTGCAGGAGGTGGGGCTGGGCTACCTCACGCTCGACCGCGGCGCGCCCACGCTCTCGGGCGGCGAGGCGCAGCGCATCCGGCTGGCTGCGCAACTGGGCTCCAATCTGCAGGGCGTGTGCTACGTGCTCGACGAGCCCACCATCGGCCTGCACCCGCGTGACAACCAGATTTTGCTGGGCGCACTGGGCAAGCTCAGCGACCGGGGCAACACCCTGGTGGTGGTCGAGCACGACGAAGACACCATCCGCCGCGCCGACCACATCATCGACATCGGCCCCGGCGCCGGCAAGCGAGGCGGCCGCGTCGTCGCCCAAGGCAGCGCAGCCGACCTGTCAGCCGCCCCAGATTCACTGACCGGTCGCTACCTGCTGCACGCCATCCGCCACCCTCTGCGCCCCAGGCGCGACACCGACCCCTCTGCCTTACCCCCTCCCCATCTGGGGGAGGGCGGGGGTGGGGGCACGACGCCCGCCAAGCCCTTGAGTAAAGCCAAGCAAGCCGCGCAAAAAGCCCAGGCGCTCAAAGACGCCGCCGCCCTAGCCAGCGCCGAGCACAACGCCGCCATCTCACCCCCTCTGGGCGAGGGCCGAGGTGAGGGCCAGGCCTACACACCGTGGCTCACCGTCGATGGCGCCCACCTCCACAACCTGCAACAGGTCAAGCTCCAGGTGCCGCTGCAGCGCCTGGTTGCCGTCACCGGCGTTTCGGGCTCGGGCAAATCCACGCTGGCGCGTGACGTGCTGCTGGCCAATGTGCAAGCCGCTGTCGCCCAGCGCTCCACTGCTGCCGGCCGCAAACTTGACGAGGCCGGCAAGCACCCGGCCTGGAGCGGCTGCACCAGCGTGAGCGGCTACCAGACCATCGACCGCGTTCTAGAAGTCGATCAGACGCCCATCGGCAAAACCCCGCGCTCCTGCCCGGCCACCTACATCGGCTTTTGGGACACCATTCGCAAGCTCTTTGCCGACACCCTCGAAGCCAAGGCGCGCGGCTACGGCCCGGGGCGCTTTTCGTTCAACACCGGCGAAGGCCGCTGCCCCACCTGCGAAGGCGCGGGCGTGCGCACCATCGGCATGAGCTTTTTGCCCGACGTCAAAGTG
>JBILGP010000421.1:0-2873 GCA_044350985.1 Polaromonas sp.
GCTGGCCTGCACAGCGCCTTGCGGGCCGGTGAGTGTGGAAATTCCGATCGATGTGCAGGCCATGACCCTGCCCCTGCCCGATGACCTTGCGCCCTCGCCGGTACAGCCCCTGTTGCCGGCGCTGCCGGCGGTGCAGGCGCTGGCCGACGCGCTGCGTCACAAGAAGCGCCCCATGCTCTGGCTGGGCGGCGGTGCGCGCGGCGCCGGCCCTGCCGTCAGCCGGCTGGTGGCCATGGGATGGGCGGTGGTCAGCTCGGTGCAGGGCCGCGGCATCTTGCCCGAAGACCACCCGGCCTCGCTGGGCTCGTACAACCTGCAAAAAAGCACCGAGGCCTTTTACGGCACGCTCGATGCGCTGCTGGTCGTTGGCTCGCGTCTGCGCAGCAACGAGACGCTGAGCTACAAGCTCAATTTGCCGGACAGGCGCTACCGCATCGATGTCGATGCGCTGGCGCAAAACCGCGCCTATGACAGCGAGGTGTTTGTGCAGGGCGATGCTCAGCTCACGCTCGATGCGCTGGCCGACGCGCTCGAGGGCCAGATGCAGATCGATCCGGCCTTTGCCGCCGATGTGCAGCGTGCCAGGGCCCAGGCCGAGGCCATTGTGAACGGCACCATCGGCCCTTATGTGGCCCTCAAGGACGGCGTGCAGGCGGCCGCTGGCAAGGCCTTGTGGTGGGTGCGTGACATCACCCTGTCCAACACCATGTGGGGCAACCGGGCGCCGGTGCTCGACCACCCTCGCGCCGGCGTGCACGCGCTTGGCGGTGGCATTGGGCAGGGCCTGGCCATGGGCATTGGCGCGGCGATTGCCAGCGCCGAGCATGCGATGGGCCGCAAGACCGTCGTGCTCGCCGGCGACGGCGGCTTCATGCTCAATCTGGGCGAGCTGGCCTGCGCGGTGCAGGAGCGCGCCGACGTGCTGGTGCTGCTGATGAACGATCGCCGCTACGGCGTGATCCGCAACATCCAGGATGCGGTCTACGGCAGCCGCCACTGCTATGTGGATTTGCACACGCCCGACTTTGCCGCCCTGTGCGCCAGCATGCAGGCCGCTTATTTCCGGCTCGATGACCCAGCGGCCACGACGGGGCTGCTCAAGCAAGCGCTGCAGTGCAGCGGTCCGGTGGTGGTCGAGGTCGATATGCAGGCCTGGGGCGACTTTCCGGTCAAGTTTGCCGGCCCGCCCAAGAAGACGGCCTGAATGCGTGGAGCGATTGGGTGAAAAGCCAGGATTTGACCCTCATTGGCTACGGCGCAATCGGCCGCGCGCTGCACCAGCGCGCCGCAGCGCTGGCCGGCGTGCGCATCACGCACATTGTGGTCAGGCCCGAACGGGTTCAGGCGCTGCAGGAGCAACTGGGTGCTGGCGTGACGGTGACCGATCAGGTGCCCGCGCAAACGCCGCTGGTGCTCGAATGCGCGGGCCACAGCGCCTTGACCGACCATGTGCTGCCGGCGCTAAGTCGCGGCATCGAGTGTGCAGTGCTTTCGGTCGGGGCCCTGTCCGAGCCGGGCTTGCCCGAGCGCTTGGAGGCTGCGGCGCAGCAGGGTGCGGCCCAGCTGCACCTGCTGGCTGGCGCGATCGCGGGCATCGATGCCTTGTCGGCTGCGCGCCTGGCCGGCCTCGACCGGGTGGTCTACACCGGCCGCAAGCCACCGACGGGCTGGCGCGGCTCGCCGGCCGAGCAACGGGTCGATCTTGACCGTCTGAGCGAGCCGACGGTGATCTTGCAAGCCAGCGCCCGCGAGGCGGCCCGGCTGTACCCCAAAAATGCGAATGTGGCGGCCACTTTGTCGCTGGCCGGTCTGGGTCTTGATCGCACGCAGGTGCGGCTGATCGCCGACCCGACCGTTGCCGAGAACGTGCACGAGTTCGAGGCCCACGGCGCGTTTGGCCAGCTTGAGGTGCGTCTGCGTGGCAAGCCCCTGGCCGACAACCCCAAGACCTCGGCGCTGACCGTGCTGTCGGCGCTGCGTTTCCTGCACAACCGCGTGGCGGGCCTGACCTTATGAGCGAAAAAATCCAGACCCTTTTGGCCGGCCGTTGGCGCGATGCCTCTGGCCCCGCCTACACCACCCAATACCCGCACGATGGCTCGCCCGTGGCCGAGCTTCACGCGGCCACGGCGGCCGATGTGGACGAGGCGGTGCAGGCGGCCGAGCAGGCGCGACAGCAGCCCGCCTGGGCGCGGCTGATGCACCACGAGCGTGCCGGCATGCTGCAGCGCATGGCGCAGGGCATCCGCGCTCGCGCTGAAGAGTTGGCCCAGTTGCAGCGGCTCGACAACGGCAAGCCGATCAAGGAGTGCCGGGCCCTGGTGGCCAGCGCAGCGGGCACCTTTCAGTTTTATGCGGCAGCGGCCGAGACCTGGGAAGAAACCCTCACACCGGCGCGCGGCGACTTCCTGACCATGAGCGTGCATGAGCCGCTGGGTGTGGTGGGCGCGATCACGCCCTGGAATTCACCGATCGCCAGTGAGGCGCAGAAGATGGCGCCGGCGCTGGCGGCGGGCTGCGCCATCGTCATCAAGCCGGCCGAGATCACGCCGCGCATGGCCATCGAGCTGGCTCGCATTGCAGAGCAGGCGGGCGTGCCCGCCGGCATCGTCAGTGTCTTGCCGGGCAAGGGCTCGGTGGTTGGCGACGCCCTGGTGCGTCACCCCCTGATTCAGCGCATCGCTTTTACCGGCGGCACCCAGGTCGGCTTGGGCATCCAGCGCCTGGCCGCCGAGAAACTCATGCCCACCTCGCTGGAGCTGGGCGGCAAATCGCCCACCATCGTCTGCGCCGACGCCGACCTCGACCATGCGGTGGCCGGTGTGTTGTTTGGCATCTTCAGCTCCTCGGGCGAATCGTGCATCGCTGGCTCG
>JBILGP010000422.1:0-2870 GCA_044350985.1 Polaromonas sp.
CACATTGCCGGCATCACGGATGGCGGGCAAGCCCTGGGCGCCGGTCACGCTGAGCGTGGGGCGCCAGGTGCGTGCCAGCAAGGCCTGCAAGGGATCGCTGCTGACCGGCAGGGTCAGCCGGGTCGAGCCCTCGCAATCGTGGTGGGCCCAAGGAAAGCGCTTGAACAACTCCTCGCCAAGGATCTGCGCCGTCACGCGGGCCTGCTGCAGCCGCTCGGGCGGCACCTCGCAATGAAACTGTGGCGGCAGCAGATGACCTGTGGCACTGTCTTCGAGCCGGTCGAGCAGTTGGCGCATGATGCGAAAGCTCGAGGGCACCACGCCGCTGGCATCGCCCGAATGCACGCCCTCGGTGAGCACCTCGACCTTGAGGGTGCCGGTGACGTTGCCGCGCAAGCTGGTGGTCAGCCAAAGCTGGTCGTAGTTGCCCGCGCCCGAGTCCAGGCAAATCACCAGCGCCACCTCGCCCAGGCGGTCTTTGAGCGCCTGCACATAAGCGGGCAAATCGGTCGATCCGCTCTCCTCGCTCGTCTCGATCAGACCGACGATGCGCGGATGGGGCACCGACTGGCTCTTGAGCGCCTCAAGCGCCGCGATGCTGGCGTAGACCGCGTAGCCGTCGTCGGCGCCGCCTCGGCCGTAGAGCTTGCCGTCTTCGTAGCGGGCGCTCCACGGGCCCAGATCGCTGCGCCAGCCGTCAAACTCGGGCTGCTTGTCAAGGTGGCCGTACATCAGCACCGTGGGCTGGCGCTGCGCCGATACGGCTGCGACACTGCGCGTGGCAGCCACCTCAAAAAAGATCACGGGTGTGCGGCCGGGCAGGCGCACGATCTCCAGGCTCAGGCCCGGCACCTTCTGCGCCAGCACCCAATCGGCCGCCTGGCGCACCACCGTGTCGATATGTCCGTGCTCGGCCCATTGCGGATCGAACATCGGCGACTTGGCAGGGATGGCGATGTAGCGCGAGAGTTGGCCGACGATGTCGTCGTCCCAGCGGGCGCTGATCTGCTCGATCGCGCGGGCCTGATCGAAGGTGGCCGCGGGCCAAGGTGCGTTCATGAGGCGATCCTTTCAAACGAGGAGGCGATAAACCGCTCGCACATGCAAGAGCGGCCCAGACGAGCCGCCATTCTGGCACTGCCGCGTCCGGGCCCGCAGGGCCGCCGGCTCGAGCTCAGAGCCCAGCGAGCCAGCCCGGCGCGTTGACCACGATCGAGCCCAGCAGCGCCATAAGCGCCAGCACCGAGGGCACGCCCCAGCGCCGAACGCCCAGCAGCCACAACGCCAACAGCACCAAGGCCAGCGCCAGAACATCGGCTGACGGCTGCGATGCGGGCCAAATCACCGCCTGCAAAAACGTCCAGCCCAGGCTGGCGATCACACCGATCACCGCACAGGTGACCGCCCTCAGGGGCAGGGCATACACCGGTCGGCCACGGCTGGCCTCGACCCAAGGTCCGCCGGCCAAGATAAAGACAAACGAGGGCAAAAAGGTAAACCAGGTGGCCACGCAGGCGGCCAGCACACCAGCGGCCAGCAAGGCATCGGGGCCCAGGATTTGCTGCCCCCAGGCGCCGACGAAGGCGACAAAAGCCACCACCATGATCAACGGCCCGGGCGTGGTTTCGCCCAGCGCCAGGCCGTCCATCATCTGCGCGGTGGTCAGCCACTGATGCTCTACCGCCACCTGCTGAACGTAGGGCAGCACAGCATAGGCGCCGCCAAACGTCAGCAAGGCAGCGCGGGTGAAAAAGGCCGCCATCTGGGTCAAAGTGGCGTGCCAGCCCCACAGTGCGAACAAGAGCAGCATGGGCAGCGCCCACAGCAGCAAACCCGCGGCCAGCACCCACAGCAGGCGCCGCCGCTCGGGCTGGGCGTGGTCGGGCAGGGGGCTGTGGTCGTCGATCAGGGCCCGATCGGCCTGCGCGCCCGCCAAGGAGGGCGGCTCGTCGCTCCCCAGCGCATGCGGCGCCCAACGCGACGCCGCCCAGCCCAGCCCCAAAGCCAACAGCACCAGAGCTGGAAAGGGGCCGTCAAACACAGCCAGGGTGACAAAAGCGCTCAGGGCCAGCAGCCAGGGCAGAGGGCGGCGGTGCACCGGCTCCAGACAGCGACGGCCCAGCCGGTACAACGCATGCAAGACCAAGGCCGCCACGGCAGGCTTGAGGCCGTAGAGCACGCCTGCGGCCGCGGGATGCTGGCCGTAGAGCATGTACAGGCCGCTCAAGAGCAGCAGCAGCACCAAGGACGGCAGGATAAACAGCACGCCCGCAACCACTCCACCCAAGGTGCGGTGCATGAGCCAGCCCAGGTAGGTGGCCAATTGCTGTGCTTCCGGGCCGGGCAGCAGCATGCAGTACGACAGCGCGTGCATGAAGCGCTGCTGAGAAATCCAGCGGCGCTGCTCGACCAGCTCGCGCTGCATGATCGCGATCTGCCCGGCCGGCCCGCCAAAGCTGATAAAGCCCAGGCGCAGCCAGAACAAAAAGGCCTGGCGCCGCGGCACCTGCTCAGCAAGGGCAGGCGGCGGCACCTGGCTCATGCGCGTTGGAGCTTGAACACCGCGCGGCTGGCCAGCGCGTTGGGCCACCAGCGCACCTGGCGGCCGTCTTGCAGGCCGAACTCGTCGACGATGCGCAGCCTGTTCTTGAGCGCCAGCGCGCGAAAATCACGCAAGGTGCCGACGCGGATATTGGGCGTGTCGTACCACTGGTAGGGCAAGACCTTGGTCACCGGCATGCGCCCCCGCATCACCGCCAAGCGGTTGGGCCAATGGGCAAAGTTTGGAAAAGCGACGATGGCCAGGCGCCCCACGCGCGCCGTCTCGCGCAGCATCACCTCGGTGTTGCGCAGGTTCTGCAGGGTATCGA
>JBILGP010000423.1:0-2867 GCA_044350985.1 Polaromonas sp.
ACAGGCCCTTGGGGCCGGCTGGCGCATCGGGCAGTCGGGCCAGCACCAGGTGCACGATGTTGTCGGTCAGATCGTGTTCGCCACCCGAGATGAAGATCTTGGTGCCGCTCAGGGCGTAGCGGCCGTTGAGCAGAGGCACGGCCCGGGTGGCAACCCGGCCCAGGTCGCTGCCGGCCTGCGGCTCGGTCAGGCACATGGTGGCCAGCCACTGTCCGGTGGCCACCTTGCCCAGGTACTCGGTCTTGATCTCATCGCTGGCGTGGTGCTTGATGCATTCGTAGGCGCCGTGCAGCAGACCCGGAGCCATGGTCCAGCCGTGGTTGGCCGCGCTCAGCCACTCGTAGAGCACGGCCTCCAGCACGCTGGGCAGCCCCTGGCCGCCGTCTTCGACCGCCGCCGACAGGGCCGGCCAGCCGCCTTGCCAGAAGGCTTGATAGGCCTGCCGAAAGCCGGGCGGCATGGTGACCTGGCCATCTTTGAACTGGGCGCCGACGCGGTCGCCGACGTCTTGCAGTGGGGCCACCACCCCAGCGACAAAGCGCGCCGCCTCTTCCAGGACCTGCTGCACGATGGCCTCGTCAACCTCAGCGTAGACGGGCAGTTGTGCCAGCGCACCGGCGTTGGCGCCGGCCTGCTGCATCAGAAACAGCGCCTCCTGGGGCTCGGGCTGGTAGTGGGGCATGTCGACAACGGCCGGGCGCGAGCGATCAGGAGTCGACGGTAAAGCCGATGCGCTTGATCAGGGGACCCCAGCGCTCGAACTCGGCCTGGGCGCTGCGCTGCTGGTCGGCAATCGAGCCTCCAAACGGGATCAGGCCCACCACCTGCAGTGCATCTTGCACGCCCTTGTCGCGCAGCGCGGCATTGATCGCCGCATTGGCCGCCTGCACCACCGCAGCCGGGGTGCGAGCTGGGGCATAAAAGCCAAACCATTCTTCCACCGTCAGTTCGGGAAAGCCCTGCTCTGCGAACGTGGCCACGTCGGGCACGAAGGGCGAGCGTGAGCGCCCTGAGGTGGCGATCAGGCGCAGCTTGCCCGCCTTGTGGTTGGCAATGAAGTCGCCGTGCGGCGTGAACATCGAAGCGATCTGGCCGCCGACCACGTCGGTCACGCCCGGGACCGAGCCGCGATAGGGCACGTGCTTAAAGTCGAAGGCCTGGTTGAGCCCCAGTAAGGCGCCGATGAAGTGCGGCGTGGAGCCGGCAGCGGGCGAGCCGTAGCTGGCCTGACCCGGGTGGGCCTTGGCCCAGGCGATGAAATCGCGCACGGTCTTTACGCTCTCGGGCACCATCGGGCCGACGGCAAAGCCGTGGTAAATCATTGAGCTGGTGCCCACCGGAGTGAAATCCTCGAAGGGCCTGTACTGCAGGTTGCGGAAGATGTGTGGGTACAGTGAGATGGCAGAAAACGGCGTGTGGGCCAGCACCGTGCCATCGGCCGGCGAGGTCTTGAGCACATTCAGGGCGATTTGCCCGCCCGCGCCCGGTCGGCTGTCGACGATGCCGGCGCTGCGGCTGTAGGGCGTTGCGCCAAATTTTTCTGCAATGCGGCGCGCGCAGATGTCACCGGCGCTGCCGGGCGGAAAGCCGTAGAGCACCTTGACCTGCTCCAGGGGCAGGCCGGCTTGCGCCCAGGCTTGTTTGAAGGCGGCGCTGCCCAAGATGGCGGCGCTGGCAGCAGTCTGCAGTAGCTGGCGGCGGTTGTTCACAGGGTTCTCCTTTTGGGTTGTTGTGGTGGGTTACAGGCATTTGGCCTTGATGTCTGGCGGGATGGCGATGGCCTTGATCTGGTCCTGGCCGGGCAGTCGCACGCACATGGCGCGTGTCTCCAGTCCCTCGCACAGCAGCAGGTCATCGCGCTTGACCAGGTGCTTGTGCACGAAGACCTTCTCACGCCACTCTTGCACGGTGGTGTGGATTTGCAGCCGTTCGCCGTAGGTGGCGGTCTTGTAGAACTTGGTGTGGATCTCCAGCAGGGGGGTGCCAATGATGTTCGTGGTCTTGACCAGCTCGCGCCACGGGGGCACGCCGCAGCGCACGAAGAAATTGAGCGAGGAGGCGTCCATCCACTTGTTGAAGTTGGCAAAGAAGACGATGCCGGCCGGATCGCAGTCGCCAAACATGACCTCGACTTCGTAAACAACGGTTTTGCTCATGGTGTGTCTCGCTTGGCGCGGCTCAGGCGGCACGCAGGTTTTCAATCAGCAGGGCGATGCCCTGACCGCCGCCCACGCAGGCGCTGCTGATGCCCCAGCGCTGCCCCGATCGCTCGAGCTCGCGTGCCAGCGTCAACGTCAGGCGCACCCCAGTGGCCGCCAGCGGGTGGCCCAGCGCGATCGCACCGCCATTGACATTGAGGCGATCGAGATCGAGGCCGAGTTCCTTGGCCACTGCCAGGGTTTGCGCACCCTGCGCCTCATTGATTTCAAAGCGGCCGATCTGCCCGAGTTGCAGGCCGCTGCGCTCGAGCAGCAATCGAATCGCTGGAGCAGGGCCGATGCCCATGATTTCGGGCGGCACACCCACCACTGAGGCCGCTGCCACGCGGGCCATGACAGGCAAGCCGCGCTCGCGCGCGTAGGCGCCGGAGGTGACGACACAGGCGGCCGCGGCGTCGACCAAGGCCGAGCTGTTGCCGCCGGTTTGCACCCCACCTTCGTGCACCGCCCGTAGTTTGGCCAGCACCTCAATCGGCGAGAGTCGGGGGTGGCTGTCGCGCGCCACCTCGGTGAGCTTGCCTTGCAGCCGGATGCTGCGCGGGTGGTAGCCGGCGGCCTCAAAGGTCTCGCTGATGACCGGTGTGATTTCGCCGGCCAGAAAGCCGTTGTCTTGCGCCGCCACCGCCTTGGCAAAGGACGACGAGGCAA
>JBILGP010000424.1:0-2864 GCA_044350985.1 Polaromonas sp.
CGAGGTCATGCCGCAGCCGCCCGAGCAAGAAAACAAGCCCCTGGTCTGGCCCTACTGGCCGCTCAAGCTGCGCACCTCTTCCTCTCACGAAGAGGGCTGTGTGCGTGAATTTGCCATATCGACCCAGCAGTTCATCGGCAAAGACGGCAAGGTGACGGGCCTGAAAACCGTGCAGGTGGAAATGCGCGACGGCAAGCTCTGCGAGATTGCGGGAACCGAGCAGGAGTACAAGGCCGATCTGGTCTTGCTGGCGATGGGCTTTGTCAATCCCCTGGCCAGCTTGCTCGAGGCTTTTGGTGTGGAAAAGGATGGGCGGGGCAATGCCAAGGCTTCGACCGACTTCACAGGCGGCTACGCCACCAACATCAAAAAGGTGTTTGCAGCCGGAGATGTGCGACGTGGGCAGTCCCTCGTGGTCTGGGCCATCCGAGAGGGGCGCCAGGCGGCCCGCGCGGTCGATGAATTCCTGATGGGCCGGTCGGACCTGCCACGCTAGAGCCACTGGCTTGCGACCGCGCCTTTGCGCTGCCCGGCCACTGACTGTGCCGGGCCGCTGCTGTGGGTCTGGACCGCTATGATCCGCGTGTGCAGCCAAACTTACAGACGCTGTCGCCGCTCACCCCCATGACCACCACGCCCCCAGCGACCGAGCACCTGCTGCAATTGCAGCAGGTCAGCTTTGCCTATGCAAGCGGCCAGCGGCTGATACTCGATCGGCTGAACCTCAATGTGCCGCGCGGCAAGGTCACGGCCCTGATGGGTGCCTCTGGCGGCGGCAAGACCACGGTGTTGCGCCTCATTGGTGGGCAGCAGCGCGCCAGCAGCGGCCAGGTGCTGTTTGACGGGCAGGACGTGGGCGCCATGGACAGTGCGGCTTTGTACGCCATGCGCCGGCGCATGGGCATGCTGTTTCAGTTCGGTGCCTTGTTCACCGACTTGAGCGTCTACGACAACGTGGCCTTTGCCTTGCGCGAACACACCGAACTTGACGAGGTCTTGATCCGCGACATCGTCCTCATGAAGCTCGATGCGGTGGGTTTGCGCGGTGCGCGCGATCTGATGCCTGCCCAGATATCGGGCGGCATGGCGCGGCGGGTGGCGCTGGCGCGTGCGATTGCGCTCGACCCGGAGCTCATCATGTACGACGAGCCCTTTGCCGGCCTCGACCCGATCTCCTTGGGCACGGCTGCCCAGTTGATCCGTCAGCTCAATGACACGCTGGGCATCACCAGCGTGGTGGTGTCCCACGATCTGGAAGAAACCTTTCGCATTGCAGACCGGGTGGTGATTCTGGCCAATGGGGCCATTGCTGCCGAGGGCACGCCCGACGAGGTCCGGCACTCGGACGATCCGTTGGTGCACCAATTTGTCAATGCCTTGAGCCAGGGACCGGTGAAGTTTCATTACCCGGCGCCCGACGCCGAGGCCGATTTCGGCCCGCGCTCCTTCTCGGACACCCGCCGCGGAGGCCCGCGCCGATGAGCCGCCCCGACCCCTGGTCTTGGTTGAGCGATCTGGGCTTTGGCGTGCGCAGGCGCCTGACCGATCTCGGGCATGCCACTCGTCTCTTGCTCAAGCTGCTGGCGCTTTCGGGGCCCACCCTGCGCCGCTTCAGCCTGGTGCGCGACCAGATTTTCTTTCTTGGCAACTACTCGCTGGCCATCATTGCCGTCTCGGGGTTGTTCGTTGGCTTTGTGCTGGGTCTGCAGGGCTATTACACCCTTCAGCGTTACGGCTCGGCCGAAGCGCTGGGCTTGCTGGTGGCCTTGAGCCTGGTGCGCGAACTCGGCCCGGTCGTCACTGCGTTGTTGTTTGCCGGCCGGGCGGGGACAGCGCTGACCGCAGAGATTGGCCTCATGAAGGCCGGTGAACAGCTGGCGGCGATGGAGATGATGGCCGTCGATCCGGTGCGGCGCATCCTGGCCCCGCGCCTGTGGGGCGGCTTGATTGCCATGCCCTTGTTGGCAGCCGTCTTCAGCGCGGTCGGCGTTGTGGGCGGTTACTTGGTCGGCGTGGTGATGATTGGTGTCGACTCGGGCTCGTTTTGGAGCCAGATGCAAGGCGGCGTCGATGTGTGGCGTGATGTGGGCAACGGGGTGGTCAAGAGCATGGTGTTTGGCCTGACCGTGACCTTTGTGGCGCTTTATCAGGGGTTTGAGGCCCAACCCACACCCGAGGGCGTGGCGCGTGCCACCACCCGTACCGTGGTGCAGGCGTCGCTGGCTGTGCTCGGTTTGGATTTTGTGCTCACAGCGGCCATGTTCAGCATTTGAGGGTTTTGTCGCAGCTTGCATCGGCGCCGTAGGTTGCATGCGAAAATAGAAGAATTGTTAAATAGATGACCAGTTGATTGGGCGAGTATCCTTGCCCGTCGGCCTTTAGTTCTCAGCCGTGTCAGCGAAGAACCGCTGTCGGGCGTTTAATAGAGTGACCGCACTGATTTGCCAAGCGGGCGGTAAGCGCTAACGTGGCCAGCGGCTGGCGTTGCCTTCAGACGGCGCGTCGGGTGTTTTTGGGAAATGATCATATGCAACGCTCCAGCAAAGACCCCTGGGTGGGTCTGTTTGTCCTCATAGGCGCAGTCGCCTTGCTCTTTTTGGCCCTCAAGGCGGCCAATTTGTTGACGCTGAGCTTTTCAGACAACAGCTACCCGGTGACTGCACGCTTTGACAACATCGGTGGCCTCAAGCCTCGTGCCGCAGTCAAGAGCGCCGGCGTGGTGGTCGGGCGGGTCGAGTCGATTGTTTTTGATGACAACAAGTACCAGGCCAACGTGCGCCTGTCACTTGATCGGCGCTACGTGTTTCCCAAGGACAGTTCGCTCAAGATCCTCACCAGCGGCCTGCTGGGCGAGCAGTACATCG
>JBILGP010000426.1:0-2861 GCA_044350985.1 Polaromonas sp.
GGGGACGCCCACGATCACTTCGAGCCGAAAGGCGGGCTCTTTCAGACCTGCTCGCAGCCCGGCCAGAGAAAAACTGGCCGCATGGGTCAGCCTGGCCAGACCCTGGCGCTGCTTGTGGACCAGGCCTTCGTGCGCCGGCACGGCTCGGTCGTCAGCTGCCGAACCGGCGCTTTCCTGAGTCATGGCAGACATGCTCCTGCCCAGGGCGCTGGACGCAGGGCGTGGCCGCAAAACCGGCCATCCTGCGGTGTGACCACGACGCGCTTCATGACAGGGACTTGACAGCAGCCTGATCGCGCACCGAGTTGACCAGGCGGGTGCCGGCCAGCGCATCATGCAGGAACTGGCGGTCACGGTGCAGGCGGGCGAGCATGGCCCAGGCTGTCACCCACAGCACCAGGGCCAACAGGGCGAAACGGGCGTCAAGACCCAGGACCCAAACCAGTGCCAGCGGCGGCACAAACCACATCCAGCTCAGCACGTACCGCAGCAACGCTTGTTTCTGGCTGATGCGAGCGCCTTGTCGGTTGACCACGCGGATGTGCCAGGTCTTCATGGCCAAGGTTTGGCCACGGGCCCAGAACCAAACGAAGTAAATGCCCAGGACCAGAAACAGGAAGGCCATTTGGGGCGCGCGGTTGTCCAGTGCATGCCGGGTTTGGCTGAGCGAGCTGAACAGGTAGCTGGCGATGAACAGCACGCCAAACAGCAAAATTCCTTCGTAACACCAGCAGGCCATACGGCGTAGAACCGAAGGCGGGGTCAGTGGGTCATCGGTAGGTGCCGGCTCAGGCTGGGGGCTTGTGCCCAGCGCCGAATCGGCCGCCGGGGGTGGAGCGGGTCGGGAACCATTCATGGACGAAGTCTACTGGCTGCTCGGTGCGTCAGAGGCGCTGCTCGATTCGTCCTGCGACTCGCTGGGCTTGTTGGCGCGGGCGGTGCTGACGGCGGGCAACACCGCCAGCTTTTGAGTCGGTACCGGTTGCGCCGCTGGCGCAGCGCCCACACTGCGTCCCCTGGCCTGCTCGGCCAGTTTTTGGCGCTGTTGCGCGGGCAGGGCCTGGTAGGCCTCCCATTTGGCCATTTTTTCAGTCGGGCTGAGTTCGCGTGCGATTTCAGTGGCCTTACCAAAATTGAGTCTGGCCTGGGCTCTTTCGCGCGGGCTCAGCGTAGCCCAGGCACGCATACGCTCCTGCATCTTGGCTTGCTCTGCCGGGGGCAGGCCGCCGAAATTTCTGGACACTTCCAACCACTTTCTCTGCTGAGCGGGGTACAGACCGGACCAGACGCCAGCCAGTGGGGCCAGCGCCTGTCGTTCGACCGCCTTGAGCTTGGACCAGTCGGACAGTGCGCGGTTTTGCGCTTCGGCGCCTAGGGGGGCAGAAGCGGCAGTTTGAGCTGCCGTGCTTTGTGCTGCAGCGGGGCCTTGAGCCCAGAATGCGCAGCAGCATACCAGTGCAGATGCCAACCACGGGGCCCGCGATGGCCGCAAGGCTGCTCGGTCAAGCTCTGGGTTGGGCAAGCTCATGGGCGCGGTTGAAAAATTGTCGAAGTTGGAGGCGCAGCCAAACAAGAGGCTACAACTCATCAGTCTGCAGGAATTGTAAAAACCCCGGGTCCGCGAAGGCTGCTGGGGGCAGGTCGTCGGTGAGCAAAGCCAGATCGACTGCGGCCAGTTCACGGGCCCGCAGCTCATTTTGGGCCTCGCTGATGCCCAGCATTCCGACCACGAGCAGCAACAGGGCCAAGCCGCTGCTCAGACGCCCGAACCAGCCCATGCGCTCGTCGTCGCCGCGGCTCAATGTCAGGCTGTTGCCCACGCCGTAGACAGCCTCGGCCCGCGCCGTTTGTACCTTGCGGCTGGCCAGTGCGCGCTCGCGTGCTGCCCGAAGCCGCTCGGTCACCGGGTGGGGCAAGTCGCTTGCAGCCGGATTGAGCCGAGCGGCCAGGCTCAGACCCTGGCGGTTTGCCAATAGCTCCAGGCGGGTTTTTCGCGGGTGTTTCATGATCCATATCCCCTGGCTTTGAGCGCTTTGCTCAGCGCTTGAACGGCTCTAAAACAGTGCGTTTTTACACTGCCTTGCGAACAGCCCATGATGGTTGCGGTTTCTGCCAGGTCCATCTCCTCCCAATAACGCAGGAGGAAGGCTTCCCGTTGACGTTCAGGCAACTGCATGAGCGAAAATTCCAGCTCTTCGAGCGTTTGCGCTTGCTCGAGCACATCCTGGGCACTTTGTGTGCCTTCGTGCCCGAGCAGGTCTTCCAGCGCTTCTAGCGGATCGTCGTCATCGCTTTGGCCGGGCAGGTCGGCGAAACTGGAGAACAGGCCCCAGCGAGTTTTCTGCCGTCTTACCGAGTCGATGATCGCGTGGCTGAGGATGCGCTGAAACAGGCGGGGCATTTCGGCCAGCGGACGGTCCCCGTAATGCTGGGCCAGCCTCATCATGCTCTCCTGCACGATGTCCAATGCGGCCTCTTCGTCGCGCACCTGGTAGGCGGCACGCTTGAAGGCCCGTCGCTCAACGCTTTTGAGAAAGCCCGACAGTTCTTGTTCGGTGGCCACGTTGCTAAGGCTCAGGTGATCCGTCTGGCGCGCATGCGCACCCGTGCTGAATCGGACATGGAGGGTCTGGTTGGTGAGGTGAGAGCCTGCGCGTTTTGATTATTGCACCCTGCCTGCGATGCCGGTGTGCTCGGCGGCAAGCTTTGTATTGATGTAATAATCGGCGGTTCAGTTCAAGAGGCAAACGGGTCTTGATCCGGCGATGCATCCTATTCGCCCATGGTCTTAGGCCTTAAGTCCCGATTCCGCCCCACAAGGGCGTGCGCAGGGGCACCGAAGGTTTTTCGTCAGAGAAATT
>JBILGP010000425.1:0-2861 GCA_044350985.1 Polaromonas sp.
ATGCGCCCAATCAGCGGCCAGCGGGCCATGTCCACACCAAAGCGGCGCGCGCTTTCGACCTGGGGCACGAGGTAGACATCGGCCATGCCGGGCGCGCCACCAAAACAAAAATCGCCACGGGCGGTGTCGGCCGCCAGCAGCGCTTCTAGCGCGTCAAAGCCGGCCGCGATCCAGGTGCCGCACCAGGCATTGATCGCCGCCTCGTCGGCCTTGAACTGCTGGCGCAAGGCCTGCAGGATGCGGCGGTTGTTGATCGGATGGATGTCGCAGCCCACGATGGCGGCCAGCGCCCGCACCCGGGCGCGTGCCTCGGGGTCGGCCGGCAGCAGCGCGGGCTGGGGATGGCGCTCTTCCAGCCACTCCAGGATGGCCGGCGACTGGATCAGCACGCGCTGCCCGTCAACCAGCACCGGCACCAGGCCTTGGGGGTTGAGCGCCTTGAAGTCGTCTTTGAGATGCGCCTCGGTGCGCAGGTCGACCGCGATCGATTGCACCGGCAAGCCCTTGAGATGGAGCGCGATGCGCAGGCGGTGCGAGGTGCCGCTGCGAAAGAACTGGTAGAGCTCCATGGCCTTACTCGGCCGGCCCGATGGTCAGCGCGACCTCGGCCACGCCCTCGACACGGCCGGTGATGCGGTCGCCCGCCACCACGGCCCCCACGCCTTCGGGCGTACCGGTGTAGATCAGGTCACCGGCTTGCAGGTGATAAAAGCGCGAGAGGTCCGCAATGATTTCGCGCACATTCCAGATCAGCTTGTCGATGTTGGAGTTCTGCCGCGTCACACCATTGACCTCCATGGCAATGCCCGCTTGCTCGAGCACCACGCCGGGCATGGGCACGATCTCCGAGCAAATGGCCGACTGCTCGAAGTCCTTGCCCAGATCCCAGGGCCGGCCCTTGTCGCGCGCATACAGCTGCAGATCGCGCCGCGTCATGTCCAGGCCGCTGGCATAGCCGTAGATGACCTGATGCGCCTGGTCTTGCGACAGGCGAAAACCAGCGCTGCCGATGGCCACCACCAGTTCCATCTCGTAGTGGTAATTCTGCGTGCCCGGCGGATAGGGCACGGTAGCGCCCGAGGGCGTCAGGGTTTGCGGCGACTTGGTGAAGTAGAACGCGGGATCGACCGATTTGTCGACGCTGCGGCCCATCTCGGCGGCGTGCGCGTGGTAGTTGCGGCCGACGCAAAAAATCCGGTTGACGGCAAAGCGCTGGCTGATGCCGCGCACGCTCAGGCTGGCGATCTCGGGCGGGGGGAAGAGGTAGGCGGTCATAAAAGGAGGGAAGGTTAAAGATAAGAACGGGCGGCCGGTTCAGGCGCGCACTTCGTAGAGGCCGAGCTTGCGGTGCAGGGGCGACTCGTCGGCCATGAACAAAAAGGCCGGCTGGTCGCTAGAAAGATTGCGCAGCGTCACCGGCGTGTAGCCCGGTGCGCAGCAGGTGTCGGCCGACTCCAGCACAAAGGCCTGCTGCTGCATCTGGACCTGGGCGCGGCCCTCGATTTGGTGAAACACGCAGGCGGGCGAGCGCGCCGGCAGTTGCAGGCTCTGGCCGGGGCGCAGCATGAGCGCGTAAAAGCCGAGGATGTTTTCGGCGTCTTCGCCGGTCTCGGGGTTGACGTAGGTCAGTTGCAGGCACTCGATGCTGGCATCGGCCGCCATCGCTTGCAGCGCCGCCTTGGCGTCGACCCAGGGGTAGCGCAGCATCGGGTAGCGCCGGTCGCTGCGACCAAACACCGGCGTGGGCGCCAGGCCACCACGGGCGTACTGCTGGTGGCCCTGACGGCCGCCGACCGCCTGGCGCTGGCCGTCGACGTGGTAGGACATCTCCATGTAGTACACCAGCGGCAGATCGAGCACATCGAGCCAGATCACCGGGTCTTGGCCGTCGTGGCCGTGTTCATGCCACTGACCCGTGGGCGTGAGGATGAGATCGCCCCGGCTCATGAGGCATTTTTCGCCCTCCACCGTGGTCCAGGCGCCTTCGCCCTCGACCACCATGCGCACCGCATTGGGCGTGTGGCGGTGGCTGGGCGCCCACTCGCCGGGCAGCAGCAGTTGCATGCCCAGGTAGATCGCGCTGCTGGCCTGCATCTTGTCCAGACCGTGGCCTGGATTGGCCAGCACCAGCACCCGGCGCTCGGCCTTTTCAATCGGCGTGAGCTCGCCTGCGCGCAGCAAGAGCGGCTTGATGGCCTGGTAAGACCAATGGGTGGCCTGCGTCTTGCGCGGCGGCAGATGCGGCGGCATCACGCCGCGCAAGCTGGGCCAAAGCGGCACCAGGTTTTGTGCGGTCAAATCCTGCCGGTAATCGAGCGGCAGGTCTTCGAGTCGACCCAGATCGTTCATGATGGATTCCCCTTCTGGCTAGCTTGTATCAACCGACGACGGCGGGCTCGCGCGCGGCGCGCACGCTCTCAGGCTGGGGCAGGCCCAGTTCGCGCAGGCCGGCATCGAGGCAGTTGCTCACGTTCCAGCCGTAGAGCCACTGCACCGCATCATAAAAGCGCTCGGGCGTGCGACCGCGCCACAGGTCGTTGCGCACCAGACGCTCGACGCCCTTGGCATGATAGATGCGGCCCATCTCGCGGCCCGACAGGACGATGCGGGCGGTGCGGGCGATGCGCGAATGCTGGTACAGGTCCAGGGCGCGCTGCCAGTCGTGGCCGGTGGCCTGCAGCGACTGACCCAGCGTGACCGCGTCTTCCAGCGCCATGCAAGCGCCTTGGGCCATGTACTGCGTGGTGGGGTGGGCGGCATCGCCGAGCAAGGTGACGCGGCCAAAGGTCCACTGGCCAATCGGTTCGCGATCGGCGGTGGCCCAGCGCTTCCAGCTCTTGGGCAGATCGATCAACTGGCGG
>JBILGP010000427.1:0-2859 GCA_044350985.1 Polaromonas sp.
CGATCGTGCGCAGCATGCGCTCGGCCGGACCGATCAGCAGGGTCAAGAGCACCCGGCCGCCCTCGAACGACAGCCGGTGTACGCCGGGCAGCAGGCCCTCAAAGCTGCGCGCCAGTTGCTCGGCCAGCGGCATCAGGTCGGGGTGGGGCTGGCAGGCTTGCAAGAGGTCGGCCGCGCCAACAACAAAGGCCTCGGTGGCGGTGTAGTGAAGCAGAGCAGGGCGCTGGGGGTCTTGGCGCCAGGCTTGCCAGCTGACCAGAAAATTCAGGCCCAGACCAAAGCCGTTTTCAAGCATGCGCCAGTGCGGCTGGCCTTGCCAAACCTGCGGCAGGCCGCAGCCGGCAAAAAACACCTGCTCGGCCTGCGCGCGTCCGTGCCCGACGCTGCTGCGGTAGCGGTCCTCAAAGCGCGGGCTGGCCGGGGTGCCGTCTTCCAGCCAGGCCAGCGGCTCGGCCATTGCGGCGCCTACTCAGGACTGGGGCGGCGGCACGTAGCCGGCGACTGCGTCGGCGCCTTCGCCAAAGAAGTGCTTTTCCATCTGGCGGGCCAGGTACTGGCGGGCCCGCGCATCGGCCAGGTTGAGGCGGTTTTCATTGACCAGCATGGTCTGCTGCTTGAGCCATTCGGCCCAGGCCGGCTTGCTCACCTCGGCCCAGATGCGCTGGCCCAGGGGTCCGGGGTAGGGCGGACGGTCCAGGCCTTCTGCTTCGCGGCCGAGCTTGATGCAATTGACTGTGCGTGCCATGGGGTGTGCTTTGTTGGGATGGACGGATTGAGTATTTTACGAAGCCCGGTGCGCCGCCTGCATTTCAGGCGGCTGCTGCCAGGCTTTCGACCTGCTTGTCGCGCTCGCGCCGCAGCCAGGTGGCACTGCGTCCACCCAGGGGGCGCTGCAGCAACTCCTGCGCAAAATCGACCGCCGCCAATAGGCCCATGAGGTCGATGCCGGTGGACAGGCCGCTGCGCTCGGCCATGAGCACCAAATCTTCGGTGGCCGCGTTGCCGGCCGCACCCGGGGCAAACGGGCAGCCACCGATGCCGCCCACGCTGGCGTCGAAGCGGCGCACGCCTTCTTCGACCGCCGCCCAGGCATTGGCCACGGCCATGCCACGCGTGTCATGAAAATGCATGGCCAGTTGCTCGGCCGGGATGTGCTCAAGCAGCGCACGGGTGCGGTCGCGCACCATGCCCGGTGATGCGGCGCCTATGGTGTCGGCAATCACCACCTCCTGCGCGCCGCAGTCCAGCATGCGCCGCGCCAGTTCGACCACCCGCGCCTGCGGCGTCGCGCCCTCAAACGGGCAGTCAAAAGCCACGGCCACATAGGCGCGTGTGCGCATGCCCAGGCCAAGCGCCGCCCGCACGGTGTCTTCGCTGACGGTGGTGGCCTGATCGAGCCCCATGTTGATGTTCTTGCGGTTCATGGTTTCGGTGGCCGAAAGCACCACCGCGATTTCCCGTGCACCGGCGGCATGGGCGCGCTCCAGGCCCTTGAGGTTGGGCACCAGCACCGAGCTGCGCAGCTGCGGCTGGCGCTCGAGCAGTTGCGCCGTGACCTCGGCGGCATCGGCCATCTGGGGCACGGCCTTGGGCGAGACGAAGCTGGTGGCCTCGACGCTTTGCACGCCGGCTTGTACGAGCAGGTCGATCAGGCGCAATTTGTCGGCCGTGGCAATCGACACGGGTTGGTTTTGCAGGCCGTCGCGGGGCGCGACGTCGGTGAGGATGAGGCGGTCCATGGTGAAGCTTTCGGTGTTCATGCGATCGCGCCTTGGGCGCGCAGGCTGGCCAGTTGCTCGGCGCTGTAGCCCAGGCCTGAGAGCACCTGGTCGGTGTGTTCGGCCAGTGCCGGTGGGCGCACAAATCGGTGCTGTGGGCTGTCGGAGAGCTTGACCGGATTGCCCGGCAGCGGCAGTGACTGTCCGTTGGACAACTCGACATCAACCACCATGTCGCGCGCACGAACCTGCGCCTGGTTGAGCGCCTGGGCGAAGTTGTTGACCGGGCCGCAGGGGATGCGCGCCGCCTCGAGCTGCTCGACCCAGTAGGCGGTGGTCTGCGTGCGAAACTTTTCGCTGATCAGCGCCTCGATGCGCTCCTTGTGGGCATAGCGCACCGGCTGCTTGAGGTACTCTGGCTGGCGCAACTCCTCGATGCCGATGAAGTTGGCAAAACGCTCGAAAAACGCGTCGCCGATGCAGGCCACGATGACATGCCCGTCGGCCGTGGGAAAGCTGTTGTAGGGCACGTGCACGAAATGGCTGTTGCCGATGCCTTCCGGGACGATGCCCGACATCAGGTACATGGTGGCCATGTAGTTGAGCATGGAAATCTGCGCGTCGAGCATCGAGATATCCACATGCTGGCCGCGGCCGGTGCGCTCGCGCTGAGCCAGCGCCGCCAGCACCCCAATCGCACCGAACAGCCCGCCGCCGAGGTCGCCGATCGGAATGCCGCTGCGGGTGGGGCCCGATTGCGGCGTGCCGGTGATCGACATGCCGCCGCCCATGGCCTGTACCACCTGGTCGAAGGCCGGGCGGTCGATGTCGGGCCCGGTCTCGCCAAAGCCGGTGACCGAGCAGGTGATGATGCGCGGGTTGACGGCCGCCAGCGCTTCATGGTCGATGCCCAGTCGCTTGGGCACGCCCACGCTGAAGTTGTCAAACACCACATCGGCCTGTCGCACCAGATCAAGAAACACCGCCCGGCCGGCCTCGCTCTTGAGGTCGATGCACACGCTTTGCTTGTTGCGATTGAGCGTGAGGAAGTAGGCGCCCATGCCATCGCGCGAGTGGTCGGGGTCTTTTTCCAGCAGTCGGCGCGTGCCTTCGCCGGTGCCCGGGGGCTCGACCTTGATGG
>JBILGP010000428.1:0-2849 GCA_044350985.1 Polaromonas sp.
TGCCCTATGCGGATCTGGACCTGGACTACGACAAGACCCACAACTCGGCCTGGGTCACGCTGCCCAACAGCTACTACGATCCGAAAAAAGGCGCCAAGCTCTACAACCGCTACCTCGACGAGCTCGAGTACGCCGACCAGCTCGGCTTTGATGGCGTGTGCGTCAACGAGCACCACCAAAACGCCTATGGCCTGATGCCGCAGCCCGGCGTGATGGCTGGCGCGCTGGCGCGGCGCACCAAAAAGGTCAAGATCGCCATCTTGGGTCGGGCCCTGCCGCTGCTCAACAACCCGGTGACTGTGGCCGAAGAATTCGCCATGATCGACAACATCACCGAGGGCCGCTTCATTGCCGGCTTCGTGCGAGGCATCGGCGCCGAATACCACGCCTGGAGCGCCAACCCGGCCGACAGCCACGAGCGCTTTCACGAGGCGCACGACCTGATCGTGCGCGCCTGGACCGAAACCGGCCCCTTCCCCTTCGAGGGCAAGCACTACCAGTTCGAATATGTGAACCTGTGGCCACGGCCTTACCAGACGCCGCGACCGCCGATCTGGATTCCCTCGCAAGGATCGTCTGAGACCATCGAATGGGCCTCGCACCCGGACCGCCGCTACACCTACTTGCAGACCTTCACCCCGGCAGCGATGCTGGCCAAGTACATGCAGATGTACAAGGACATGGCGGCCGAGCACGGCTACGAGGCCACCGAAGACCAGCTGGGCTGGTCGGTGCCGGTCTATGTGGGCGAGACCGACGAGATCGCCCGGCGCGAGGCGCAGCCCCACATCGAGAACTTCCTCAACAAGTTCCTGCGCATGCCCAAAGAGATGCTGCTGCCGCCCGGCTATCTGTCGCTCAAGTCGATGATCGGCGTCATGAAGGCCAAGTCAGCCATCGGCGGCAAACAGACGATTGACGACGTCATCGACAAAGGCATGTTCATCTGCGGCAGCCCGGAGACCGTGCGTCAAAAGCTCGAGAACTATCAAAAGGAGATCGGCTTTGGTCACCTGCTGACCATGCTGCAGTTCGGCACGCTGCCGGCCGAACTCACGCGCAAGAACATGGAGCTGTTTGCCAGTGGGGTGATGCCTCACCTGCGGGCCAGCAGTGCCGCGCCAGCGGCCAAAGAGCCAGTCGCCGCCTGAAACGGTGCCCGCGCCATGCTTGAGCCGCCCCGCCTGAACCTCAGTCCGGATCGGGCGATGGGTCGTTGAGGATCGAAAACAGATGCGCGCTCATCGCTGCCTCTGCCCAGTCGGGGTTGCGCGCCTTGAGCGCCGCAATGATCTCGCGGTGCTGGCGGTGCGTGCGTGCGGTGCGCTCGTCGAGCGCCTCTTTGTAAAAATTGAAGATCGAGGCGGGCAACTCCAGCGACGAGGCCAGGACCTTTTCCAGACGCGGGCTGTCGGCAGCGCGGGCAATGATGCCGTGAAACGCGTTGTTGAGCTCGTCAAAGCGCGGCAGGTGACTGTGCCAGCCCAGCTCGGAGAAGGCCGCTTCCATTTCGCCCTCGATGGCCTCAAGCCGTGCGATGTCCTCTTCCGAAATACGACGGCAAGCCCGCCGCGCGGCATGTCCTTCGAGCTTGCCGCGCAGCCGAAAGACCTCGGCCACATCGGCCATGGAAAAACTGGTCACCTGAGCGCGCCGGTAACGGCCGAGCGTGATCAGCCCCTCGCTGGCCAGCCGCGACAGCGCCTCGCGCACCGGCGTGCGGCTCACGCCTATGCGTTCGGCCAAACGTGCTTCAAGCAAGACCTCACCGGAGGTGAGTTCGCCACGGATGATGGCGCCGCGGATGTACCGGTAAGCGCTGTCGACGGCGCCGTTGCTGTCGCGGGGATTGGCCTTGTCCGGTGTCGTCATGCCTTGTGGTCGCTGGGCCAGGTGAATTCGGCGGGGGCTGCGCGCTTGCCCCTCCAGGCGGCAGCGCTCAATGAGTATAGGGGGCCAGGGCAGCGGCGTGCGCACGGCGCGCTCGGGCCTTGCGCGAGTGGGCGCATCACAGAGCGCCACAGGAGGAGCAAAACATGAAAATCGAAGCGGGGATGTGTGCCTATGTGAGCGGCGCCGGGTCGGGGATCGGCCGCGGCATTGCGCTGGCCCTGGCCCGCCGCGGGGTGCGGGTGGGCGTGTGCGACATCAAGCAAGCCGATGCGCAAGACACCGTGCGTCAGATCGAGGCGATTGGCGGCAGCGCCATGGCCGTGCAGGTCGATGTCTCCGACAGTGCCTCGGTCGAGCAGGCCGTCGCTGCGATCGAGCAGGCCTACGGGGCGATCGCCATCGGCTGCAACAACGCGGGCATTGCCATGCACGGCGTGCCGCTGCATGAGATTTCGGCCAGCGACTGGGACTGGGTGATCGGGGTCAACCTGCGCGGCGTGATCCACGGCATTCGTGCGATGGTGCCCAGGATGCTCAAGGCCGGACGCCCGGCGCATATCGTCAACACCGCCTCCATCGGCGGCTTTCAGGTCAACCCGAACTTTCTCACGGGCGCCTATTCCATGACCAAATACGCGGTGGTGGCCCTGTCCGAAGGCTTGCACAA
Source organism: Polaromonas sp. (assembly GCA_044350985.1). Lineage (GTDB taxonomy): Bacteria > Pseudomonadota > Gammaproteobacteria > Burkholderiales > Burkholderiaceae_C > Polaromonas. Next base: position 2,561 of record JBILGP010000428.1, read on the forward strand.
CGAACTGCAGGGCAGCCCCATCGGCGTCTCCATCCTGGCGCCGGCGGCGGTCGACACGCAGATCCACCTGTCCGAGCGCAGCCGACCCGAGCGCCTGGGCGGGCCGACGGTGCGGGCACAAAACCATTTCATGGGCGATCTGATCCGCGGCAGCATGACGCCCGAGGCGGTCGGCGAGCGCGTGGCCCACGGCATCGAGACCAACGAGCTTTACATCTTCACCCACCCCGAGACCCAGCACTGGCTGGACCGGCGCCATGCGGCAATTACCGCCGCCTTTGACGAAGCG
>JBILGP010000429.1:0-2846 GCA_044350985.1 Polaromonas sp.
CTCGAGCAGGCGCGCACCGGCGTAGCTGCCGTCGTCAAAACCGTACCAGCGCTCCTTGAAAAAGATGTGCCCGCTCATCTCGCCGCCCAATGGCGAATCGAGCTCGCGCATGCGCGCCTTGATCAGCGAATGCCCGGTCTTGTACATCACCGCCCGCCCGCCCGCCGCCTCGATGGCCGGTGCCAGACGCTGCGAGCACTTGACGTCAAACAAAATGGGCGCGCCCGGCACCCGCGACAAGACGTCACGCGCAAACAGCATCATCTGCCGGTCGGGGTAGATCGTCTGCCCATCCTTGGTGACGATGCCCAGCCGATCGCCGTCGCCGTCAAAGGCCAGGCCCAGCTCGGCATCGCTGCTGTGCAAGGCGGCGATCAGGTCGCGCAAGTTCTCGGGCTTGCTCGGATCGGGATGGTGGTTGGGGAACTGGCCGTCGACCTCGCTGAACAGCTCGATCACCTCGCAGCCCAGGGCCCGAAACAGGGCTGGCGCCGAAGCACCGGCGATGCCATTGCCGCTGTCGACCACGAGCTTCATGGGGCGCGACAGCTTGACGTCGGAGACGATGCGCTGGCAGTAAGCGGGCCAGACATCGGCCGCGCGCACCTGGCCGGGCTCACGGGCCAAGACCCAGGATTCGTTGTCCATCATGGCGCGCAGACCCTGGATGTCATCGCCATAAATCGCGCGGCCGGCCAGCACCATCTTGAAGCCGTTGTAGTCCTTGGGGTTGTGACTGCCGGTGACCTGGATGCCGCTGGCGCACAAGGTGCTGGCGGCAAAGTAGAGCATGGGCGTGGTGACGGCGCCGACATCGATCACGTCCACACCGGCGGCCGTCAAGCCCTGCATCAGGGCGGCGCTGAGCGCCGGCCCCGACAGCCGGCCGTCACGCCCCACAGCCACCACGGTTTGCCCCTGCCGCAAGGCCTGCGTGCCAAAGGCCAGACCCAGCCCGCGGGCCACTGCCTCGTCCAGCGTCGAGGGCACCACGCCGCGAATGTCATAGGCCTTGAAGATCGAGGGATGCAACTGCATGAAAGCCCTTTTCGGTGGTCGCCTCTCACGCCAGCCAGCAGCTGCGCGGGGGGTCGATCCAGAGTCACGCCCGCGTGAAAGCAAAGGATGCATTTTAAGTGGCCAAGCCAGTGGTCCGAGGGACTCATCGGTGGGCCGCGATGGCGCGGCGCTCGCGTATCATCAGTCGCCTGTCGCCTAAAGGCCGCGCTGCGTGGCCAGGCGACCCACTCCCGGCCCCTCCACGCCCCTCCACGCCCATGCCCACCGCCTCCCCCAAGCCACCCGTCCAAGCCTGCTGCGAAACGCCGCTGGGGCCGGTGCGTCTTTTGGCCAGCGACCGCGGCCTGGCGGGCTTGTGGTTCGAGGACCAAAAACACCGGCCCGAGGCGCTCGACGGCTTGTGGCCCAGCCAGCCGCACCATCAGCTCCTGGTGCAGGCCCAGACCCAGTTGGCGCAGTACTTTGCCGGACAGCGCCAGCGTTTCGATCTGCCGCTGGACCTGGGTCAGGGCAGCGCCTTACAGCAGCTCGTCTGGCAGGCCCTGCTCGAGATCGCGCCGGGGCAAACCTGCAGCTACGGCGAGCTGGCCCGCCGCATCGGACGACCGCAAGCGGCGCGCGCGGTCGGTGCGGCCGTCGGGCGCAACCGCCTGTCCATCATCGTGCCTTGTCACCGGGTCGTCGGCAGCGACGGCTCCTTGACCGGTTATGCCGGCGGCCTGGCGCGCAAACGCGCCTTGCTGCAGCTCGAGGGCCATTCTTGAATCCGGCCCGTCCCGATCAGGGCGCAGGATGGCTGGCACAGTTCGTCGCGCTCGGTGCGATCTGGGGCTCGTCCTTCATGTTCATGCGCCTGGCCGTGGCCGACTTCGGGCCGGTGACCACCGCCACGCTGCGCGTGAGCCTGGGCGCCCTGTTTCTGCTGCCGCTGCTGCTGTGGCGCGGCCATTGGCCTGCCTTGCGGGCGCGCTGGCCAGCGATCTTTTTCGTCGGCTTGCTCAATTCGGGCATCCCGTTTGCGCTGTTTGCCTTCTCGCTGCTGACGATCACCACCGGGCTGTCGTCCATCATCAACGCCACCGTGCCCATGTTTGGCGCGCTGGTGGCGTGGCTGTGGCTTGGTGAGCGACCGGGCCTGTGGCGCATCGCCGGGCTGGTGCTCGGTTTCGTCGGCGTGAGCCTGCTGGCCTGGGACCAGGCGGGCCTGCGCGCCGACGCGTCTGGCCTGCACCCGATCTGGGCCATGCTGGCCTGCCTGGGTGCCTGCATCAGTTACGCGCTGGCCGCCAGCTACACCCGCCTGTACCTGCAAGATGTGCCGCCGCTGGCAGCGGCCACCGGCAGCCAGATCGGCGCGGCGCTGGGCATGGCCCTGCCGGCGCTGTGGCTGTGGCCGCAGCAAACGCCCAGCCAGGCGGCCTGGCTGTCGCTGCTGGTGCTCGGCGCGCTGTGCACCGGCGTGGCCTACCTGCTGTACTTTCGCCTGCTGGGCAGCGCATCGCCCTCGCGCGCACTGGCTGTGACCTACCTGATCCCGCTGTTTGCGGTGAGCTATGGCGTGACCTTGCTCGACGAACCGTTTACCTCGGGCATGGGCCTGAGCGCGCTCATCATCTTGCTGGGCACGGCCATGGCCACAGGCATGATCGACCCTGGGGCGCTGCTGCGGCGCTTGCGCAAGCGGTCGGACGCGGCCTGAAAGCCGAAAGCGGGGCCCGGCCAAGACGGCCCAGGATCGCCCTTGGCCGCATCAACGCCCGAGCACACCCTTGAGCAGGTCTCTGGCCTTGTCCTTGACCGCCTCCTCGGCGCGGGTCTGGACCTCG
>JBILGP010000499.1:0-9714 GCA_044350985.1 Polaromonas sp.
TGCGCGCAATGAGCGCAGGCCGGCAACTCAGGACTTGGGACGGGCCTGAACGTCGATGGTGTTCTTGTCCTCAGCCGGGGCGGCCGTCTGATTGGCCACCTGCGCCGCAGGCGCCTTGCTCGCGTCGTCAGCAGCAGCTTGCGCACCGCTGCCGCCGTCTTTCATGCCATCTTTAAAACCTTTGACTGCACCGCCAAGGTCTGAACCCAGGCTCCTCAACTTTTTGGTGCCAAAAACCATGATCACGATCGCCAGAACGATCAACCAATGCCAGATGGAAAACGAACCCATGTTGTACTCCTGCACAGCGGTTCGGTCCATCCGAACAGCGTTGCGCTCATTCTATCGGTCTTGGCCCAGGCCTACGGGCCTCAAACCCGTTGACCTTGATGGGGCAAAAGCGGGCGGGTGCGGCACTCAGCCCCGCAGCCAGGGGCGCGGCCCGCCCATCACATGCCAGTGCAGGTGGTGTACCTCTTGGCCGCCTTGCGCGCCGGTGTTGGTCAAGATACGAAAACCGCCCTCGGGATAGGGGTTGCAGCCCTGCTCCAGCGCGAGCCGGGGCGCCAGCACCATCATGCGGCCGAGCAAGGCTTGGTGCTCGGGCCCGACCTGGGCCATAGAGGCAATGTGGGCGCGCGGAATGATGAGGAAATGCACCGGCGCCCACGGGTTGATGTCGTGGAAGGCGTAGATCTCGTCGTCTTCGTAGACCTTGCGGCTGGGGATCAGGCCAGCGGCGATCTTGCAAAAAATGCAGTTGTCAGGCGCAGCGCTCATGGGTGGCTCGTGGGTTCAGGGGCGAAGTCGGTGGGCAGGCGGCTGTCTTTGAAGCGCAACCAGCCCTTGAGGCAGCGGTAAAGATACCAAATCAGCACCGCCAGGTAGGCCACCCAGCCGGGCAGAAAAAACAGCAGCCACAAGGGGGCCGAGAGCAGCAGCCACAGCACGGTCCACCAAAACGTGACGATCATGTAGCGGTGATGGGCTTGGTAGAGCGCATCGGTCTCGTCGCCGCGCCGAATGTAGTTGATGATGAGGGCCACCACAGCCATCGTGCCGCCCGAGAACCAGGCCAGCGTGTGCAGGCCGTAGAGCACATGCATGAGCATGCGATCGCCCGAACTTTTGCCAGCGGCAGCGGGCAGCGCAGGAGGCAGGGTCATGATGGGCTGGAGCTGGGGTGGAACACCGAGCTATTGTCCATCGGCCTCCCGAGCCTGGGCTTTGCGCAGGGCTTTTTCTTCCAGGCCGCCCAGGCCGACGCGCCGCTCGAGTTCGGCAACGACATCGGCCGCGCTCAGGTCGTAGTGAGCCAGCGCCACCATGCAATGAAACCACAGGTCGGCCACCTCAGAAACAAAGCGCTCTTGCAGCGCAGCGGTGGTGCCGCGCTCGAGGTCCTTGGCGGCCATGACGGCCTCGGTGGCTTCCTCGCCGATTTTCTTGAGAAAGGCGTCCGGCCCCTTGGCGTACAAGCGCGAGACATAGCTGGTCTCGGGGTCGCCGCCGTTGGCCAGCTTGCGCGCTTCGAGCACAGCCGACAGGCGGGCCAGGCTGTCATGGGAGGTCATGGTCATTTCCGGTAGATCTGCTCGGGGTCTTTGACGACAGGCTCGACCGTGAGCCACTGCCCGCCTTCGAGACGCTGAAAAAAACAACTGTGTCGCCCGGTATGGCAGGCAATGCCGGGGTCGTGCCCGGTCTGGGTGACCTGCAGCAAGACCACATCGTTGTCGCAATCCATGCGGATCTGGTGCACCGTCTGCACATGGCCGGACTCTTCGCCCTTGAACCACAGCTTGCCGCGCGAGCGGCTGAAGTAGACGGCCCGGCCAAGCTCGGCCGTCTTGGCCAGGGCCTCGCGGTTCATCCAGGCAAACATCAGTACATCACCGGAGCCGGCTTCCTGGGCAATGACCGGCACCAGGCCTTGGGCGTCCCACTTGATTTGGTCGAGCCAGTTCATAGGGGAGCGATCTTAAGGCACTGGTTTGATGGTGGTGATTGACGTCTCTGTAATTGATCGATGACGAATCAACATGATCCGTGAGAAGCCGCTCCCAGAGTTCACCCCTTGGCTAGAGGGCTTGGCGCCGATTCAATGTTGATAGGTTGTCCGTGCATCGCGCAGCCGGCTCCGTGAGGCCTAACGTTCGAGGTGACGCGCAAATTGGAGCTTGCCGCAATTCATCGCCTCGACTGAGGTGTTCGGCGTCATGCGGACTTATGAGGAACAAGCTTGACCTGGAGATCGCAGCCGACGGCGGCTGCGTATTTCTTCAGCGTTGCCAACGACGGAGCATGGCGGCCCGCTGCCTCCAGACGTGAAATTGCGCTCCTGGTAGTGCCCATGCGTTCGGCCACGGCGTCTTGGGTCATACCCGCCTTCGTACGGGCCTTGAGCATTTGCCCAGCCAGCGCGTACTCAAGCTGAAGACTGTTGTATTCCTCGGTGAAGCCCGGGCGCTTGCGGGCGGACGCAAGGAACTCGGCGTGATTGTGAGGAACGGGTTTGTACTTCAGGTCAGCCATGCTGCACCTCCTTAAGGCGTTTACGAGCGAGCTTCAACTCGCTGTCAGGGGTTTGCTGCGACTTCTTGATGAACGCGTGCAAGACAACCACTCGCTTTCCGACCAGATAGCAGTAGAACGCTCGACCAATGCCGGTGCGACCACGCGGCCGAAGCTCAAACAGGCCATCGCCGAAGGCGCGCGAGTGTGGCAATCGAAGACTTGGCCCGTATTCGGCTAGAAGTTCTACCAGACGGGCGTAGTCGGCGAGCACATCCACGGGCCACCCCTGGATCTCGGAGCGCACCCGTTCGTGGAAGTAGTCGATTTGATATGCCACGCCAGATGTTAGCAAATACGCTAACCGTTCGCAAGACGAGTCCTATGATGCCTAACGTTTGAGTTAACCGGCGTGCGCCAGAGTGACGAAGCCGGGGAGAATGAAACGATGCCCGGCGCCGCCACGCCGAAGCACGTCCGGTTGAACGATAGCTTGGGTGCTTTGAGGCCATTGTGCAAGAGAGGCTTGGCAGTTGTACAATAAAGTGTACATAAAGGAGCTGTCTCATGGATGCGATCACCTACTCCTCGGCGCGAGCCAACCTTGCCAGCACGATGGACAGAGTCTGCAGCGATCACGAACCCTTGATCATTACGCGCAACGGCGAAAAGGCCGTGGTGATGCTCTCGCTGGAAGACTACAAAGCGCTGGAAGAGACTGCGTACTTGCTGCGTAGCCCAGCCAACGCCCGACGCCTGCTGAGCTCGATGGCGCAGCTCAACGCCGGCAAGGGAACCCTTCGGGAGCTTGCCGAGTGAAGCTGACGTTCTCGGATGAAGCATGGGAAGACTATTTGTACTGGCAGAAGCAAGACAGAAAAATGGTGGAGCGAATCAACAAGCTGATCAAGGAAGTGCAGCGAGACCCGTTTGTCGGCGTAGGCAAACCAGAGCCTCTAAAACACGCGCTCTCAGGCTTCTGGTCACGCCGCATCACGGATGAACACCGAATGGTTTACCGCGTGACAGAAGATTCCCTTGAGGTCGCACAGTTGAGATTCCACTATTGATTCCAAAGGTACCCAACGTAGAAGTGAGCGGCCTGCGCGGCTTTTCGCGCAGGTCCGCTCGACTGCCGGGTTAGAGCCCGGCTGCAACATTGCTATTCGCCCTATAGTGCTTCAAAAGTTCTTCGTTCCCCGAGAGTACTTCGAGCATCATCTGGAGCATGAGGACAGGGCCGGGAACAATGCCCTCTTCATCGATTTCCTTTCCGTCGAAGTCGGCATTAACTGGGATTTCCATATTTACAACCCACCAGACTTCAATTTTCTTGAGTAGAGCAACCAGCTCTTGAAATCTCTCGACGTGTTTGAAACCCTTGCCACCCATGATCATTGAGGGCAATTCGTGGGCAAGCAAATTTCTTGTAGTTCTGATGCGCTCAAATGCCTGACGGTCGCTCTCGTCAATCACATCGTTTTCGGATAACCAATCGAGCGAAGCGAGCAAGGGATTTTTGTTTCTGGATAGAACAACTGTCTCGTATTTTTCGTCGATGACCTCGCCATCTGCATTAAAGCCGACCAGGTAGAAGGAGCGGATACGGCCAATGACTGACTCTTTCAGTAGTTCGAAGGCAGTAACGTACAAGGAGGCGGAAACCAACTTCTCCTGCATTACTGCAGGAGTCAGTAGCTGTTCCCATTGTTCCGTAGCTGATGACATAGGGCTTTAACGTGAAGCTAACCGACGTGCGGCCGCGAGCAGCGGCCGGGCCAGAATGAAATGAGGCCCGGGCGACGACCGCTGTTGCACGTCCGGTTGAGCGCCAAGTTAGGCATCTGCCGCGACATACTTGATCACCTTCTGTATCTGCGCGACGAACGCTTGCGTGTCCAGGAAGTAGTTTGGATAGGCCTTGCGAAGGGCGTCAACAGGGCCTGCCGAGACCAATACTGCCTCCACGGCCTCGCCAGCGCTGGCCCGTGCCTCGATCTCCGCGTACGCTGTGGTTGCCTCGTCTAGGCGAGCCAGCGAGAATGGTCGGATCGAAACGGTACGAGCGGAAGAGTCGAGGACGACAAGGTGATATGCGCCCTTCCCCGATTGCTTGAGGATGCGGTCCGCGGCGATAGCGAAGCCACTAAGCTTGTCTAGGACATGGAGCTTGTGTTCTTCAGAAGCGACCCGCCCGAAGATTTCGCGTGGTGTCAACTGCTCGTAGCCCGGAACGGGTGGGCACTTCTCGATGACAGCGATGGCAGCGGACGCAACGGAGAAGAACTCCCGCCAGGTCCGTTCGCCCTGACCCGACTTCAACGCCTGACCCAGAAACGTCCCCATCGTCTCGACTGCGGTCGCCCATGCATGTTGTAGCCGTGTGCGCAGTTGCAGTTCAAGCGAAAGGCCCTCGTACTCCGGTGCTCGAGGGTTCGAGTACCGGTAGATGAGATGAATGCCTCGATAGCCGTCCGACTTCGGCTGGGCGATGTAGTCCTTGGACGACATCAGCTTGTGCTTAAACGAGGCGGTTCGGTAGGCCCGCTCTAGTCGATGGACTTTGGCAAGCGAGGGAACAACTGCTCGTAGGCCCCCAATGTCTTGCATCCGGGCGAGATCCATGTCTTGGAATCGCTTCAGCTTGAGCAGGACAGAAGGGGCTCGCTTCAGGCGCTGAGCGACGATTGCGTCCGGGTCGATCGTTTTGAGCTTAAGTCGCAGCAGCGCCTGGAAGGTGTTTATCGGATACGCATGGCAGGCGCGATAGTTGGCAAGAACCGTCCAGGCCCAAGCTGTGTCTTCATGGTCGGCCGCGCGGCGACCACTGAGAATCTCCCCGGCACGGTTGATCTCACCCTTCGTGAATTCCGGCTTTGCGAACGCCATGGTGTATTTTCAGATGCCTAACGTAGAGCTAAGCGGGCGACAGCGGCGGGACGCCAGGCCCGGTCTGGCGAAAATGCACCGCGTACCGCCAGACCGGGCTTGGTGGCCTGCCGTTGGCGCTCCGCTTGAGCGAGGGGTAAGGCCCGGGTGCTCACTCAATGGACTGAAACAGAAGTGCCTGTAGCTTTAGCGGTTGCTCCGAGGCTGGGTCTTTACCCGCGGTAGACAAGATGACGACGCGCCACACTTGCCTTCCCTTTTTCACAAGTGTTGCTTGCACCTTCTGGGTTCTGTCGTCAGATAGCGTTCCAGTAACTGTGGCTGCCTCACGACTACCAACCAGCGCTGGCATACCGGGCAACGACAGTTTCATGTTACCTTGTACAGCTGTGGCCCAGGCGTTCAGGTAGGACTCCATGTCAAGGTTGGGTTGTACGTCCTCCTTCGCGAATACAACCATTACTCCGTAGTCCGGGCCAGAGAAGATGTGCACGGGTTGATTATCGTCGTTCGCTTGTTTCTGATGTATCCATCCGCTTGGTACCGAGACTGACTTGCCAGTCACCTCGTTTATCCAAGTGGTTCCACCGTAGTAGCCTCGGCCCGATGCATTGGACACCTGCTGCAGTGCAACGTTGACGAAGAATAGCGCTGTGACAACGGCGATGGCCGATAGCGCACGGATGACACCCAACTTAGGTGCCTTCACATGGAATTTACCCTCGTCGTACCGAGCGTGGCCGCCGGACTTTAGGCGGCCGTATTGGCGCGCCATAGTGAATAGTGAAACCAGAGGAAATCCCGTTCCGAGCCCAAACCAATAAACACCGAGTTGGCGATGGAAATACTGAGCTGCGGTCGGTCGCTGGGCTCCCACGGTGGTGACGGTTATGCCGAGTAGCGCCTTGCCCAGCGTGTTGCCGAAGATCGCAAAGATGCCCGCCTCGGTTAGTAAGACCAACGGCATTAGTAGCCAACCGAATGCGTACTCAGAGCCAGGTCGCTGTATCCACAGGCCAAACACTGGGGATAGGCTGGACAGTGCAAGCGCAACAAGGAACGCGGTCGGAAGGGCGATGATCCAGAGGTCGACCAGCCTCGCGAAGAATCGGCGCCAGGGCCCAGCGAGTGGAAGTGCGATAAGTTGTTCGCGCGCAGTGGGCTTCGGCAGCTCGGGCGGCACCGTTCGAACCACCTGCTGCAGTTCGGATGTCTCGGAGAGTGGTGCCCACTCTGTCTGTCCTTCCTTCCAGACCAGTGTGCCTTGGGTGACCTTGCCCTCCAGCAGCATCGTTCGAAGCGCATCGATCGAGACGGGACCTTTGCGAGCGTCGCCGGCTGAGTACCACCACTGATCTTGCATTCTTGATTACTCCGCAGAGAGAAGAAGGTTGATTACCGGGTCTAACGTACAGCTAACCTGCACTGCGCGGCTTAATCGCGCAGCGTCCAGCGACCGAAGGGGGCGAGGTCGAGCGCCATGTTATGTGTCAGCTTGCCTTGCCGCTGATTACCTGAAACATATACTCACCACGGTCTTGAGGTGAAAACTGCTCTTCGATGATAGAAGCAATGACCATGCGAACCATAAGTCCCTTATCTGAGGTCTTCATTGCACCTTTTATTTTTATGAGAATTGGCTGAACGCGGCTTGGATCTATTCCCTTTACGTTTGCGAGATATTCTTGAATAAGCGATTCGTCGTAAAAGTTTTGGCAGCGCACGAACTCCCGCTCAATCAACGCTTCATGACTAATGCTCACCTCAGGATTTACCATTTTAAGAAGGTTGAGTAGTGCAGCCTTGAGATCGAATTCTCGCCCCTCACGTTGAGCCTGCCCAGATTCGAGGCCACTAGCAGCAGCGTAAGCGCGCATCATTGGGAAATGCACTTTCCTCCAAGGGCGGCTGTAATAGTAGTACCAACGATTCAGCTTCCATAAGGCGAGAACTGCCACGCCGGAAATAAACCACAAAGAATAGGTATAAGAAAGTACCGCAAAGGCAACGAGTAGTATCCAGCCGATCATTTAGTTCTCTCTTACACATAACGTAGAAGTCGCCGGCGCTGCGCGGCTTTATCGCGCAGCGTCCGTGTGGACTGCCGAGTTATGCATTTGGGCAAAAGGCGATTCTTGGCTCACCCCCGCCCCCTTTAGCTTCCAAACGCCTCCTCGATCAGGTGCGCAAACGCATTCGACACATTCACTGTAGCCTCAAAACAGAGAAATCCTGCCTACATTCGGTACAGTTTTAGATCTTTTGCACTCTAACCAGGCTTGCAGTCAAGAGGCATTGCCAAGCCCGTGACGGTGCACACCCTGCGCCACTCCTTTGCCACGCATCTGCTTCAGTCGAGCACCGACATCCGCACCGTGCAAGAACTGTTGAGGCATTCGGATGTGTCCACAACCCTGATGGATACCCCTGTGCTCAAGGGGGCAGCGGGTGGCACGGCCAGCCCGCTGGATGCGCTGCTTACAGGCTGAGCACGGCTTACAAACGAACGGGAATACCCCGCTCCCGCATCCGCTCTTTGGCCTGCCGCACGGTGTATTGGCCGTAATGAAAAATGCTGGCGGCCAGCACGGCGTCGGCCGCGCCCTGCTGCACGCCGTCGGCCAGGTGGTCGAGATTGCCTACGCCGCCCGAGGCGATCACCGGCACGCTCACCGCATCGCTGACCGAGCGGGTCAGTTCCAGGTCAAAGCCGCTGCGGGTGCCGTCGCGGTCCATGCTGGTCAGCAGGATTTCGCCGGCGCCGTAGTCGGCCATCTGGCGGGCCCAGGCCACTGCGTCCAGGCCCACGTTCTTGCGCCCGCCGTGGCTGTAAACGTCCCAACCCGGCCCCATGGCCTGGCCCTGGGCGTCCAGGCGTTTTTCGTCTTCGCTCGAGCGTCGCTTGGCATCGATGGCCACCACAATGCACTGGGCACCGTACTTTTGGGAGGCCTCCCGAATCACTTCGGGGCGGGCAATGGCGGCCGAGTTGAAGCTGGTTTTGTCGGCCCCGGCGTTGAGCAGGCGGCGCACATCGTCGACGCTGCGCACCCCACCACCGACGGTCAGGGGAATGAAGACCTGCGAGGCCACCGCTTCGATGATGTGCAAGATCAAGTCGCGCCCATCGCTGGTGGCCGTGATGTCCAGAAAGGTCAGCTCGTCGGCGCCCTGTTCGTTGTAGCGCGCCGCGATCTCGACCGGGTCGCCCGCGTCGCGCAACTCGACAAAGTTGACGCCCTTGACCACGCGGCCGCCGGTGACATCGAGGCAGGGAATGATGCGTTTGGCAAGCATGGGCAGATCTGAGGCAGGGCAAGCAGCAGACGCAGTGCCTGCATGAAGGTCTAAGGGGGCCGCTGGGGCGGCGCGGTCAGCCGTTGAGTTCGTCGGCGCGCGACTGGGCTGCCGCAAAATCGAGGTCGCCAGTGTAGATGGAGCGGCCGCAGATCACGCCTTCGATGCCCTCGTCCTCGACCCCGCAGAGGGCCTCGATATCGGCCATGCCAGAAAGACCGCCGGAGGCGATGACGGGGATGGACAGCGCCTGCGCCAGGCGCACGGTGGCCTCGATGTTGATGCCGCTGAGCATGCCGTCGCGGCCGATGTCGGTGTAGATGACCGACTCGACACCGTAGTCCTCGAACTTGCGCGCCAGGTCGACCACCTCGTGGCCGGTCAGCTTGCTCCAGCCATCGGTGGCGACCTTGCCGTCCTTGGCGTCCAGGCCCACGATGATGTGGCCGCCAAAGGCGGTGCAGGCGTCCTGCAAAAAGCCCGGGTTCTTGACCGCAGCGGTGCCGATGATCACATAGCGCAGGCCGGCATCAAGGTAGCGCTCGATCGTGTCGAGGTCCCGGATGCCGCCGCCGAGCTGCACGTCAATCTCGCCGCCCACCTCCTTGAGGATCTTGCGGATGGCCTGCTCGTTCTTGGGCTTGCCGGCAAACGCGCCATTGAGATCGACCAGGTGCAGGCGCCGCGCGCCTTGGTCGAGCCAGCGGCGCGCGACCGCCGACGGGTCGTCACCGAAAGTGGTGACCTGGTCCATGTCGCCCTGTACGAGGCGCACGCACTGGCCGTCCTTGAGGTCGATGGCGGGGATCAGGAGCATGGTGTTGGAGCCAAGCAGGGCATCTGTGGATGGCAGGGGCGGTGTGAATCGGGGCTGCATCGGCAGCGATCAGGGCTGCCAGGACAGGAAGTTGCGATAAAGGGTCAAGCCGTGCTCGGCGCTTTTTTCGGGATGAAATTGCGTCGCGAAAATATTATCCCGAGCCAGCGCGGCGGTAAAGCGCCCACCGTAGTCTG
>JBILGP010000430.1:0-2834 GCA_044350985.1 Polaromonas sp.
GCCGCCGGCAATGTGGTCGCCGTGGTCGTAAAAAATCTCCGAGCAGGGGCCGCAGGGGCCGGTGTCGGCCATCATCCAGAAGTTGTCGCTCTTGTAGCGCCCGCCCTTGTTGTCGCCGATGCGGATCACTCGCTCAGGGCTCAAGCCGATTTCCTTCGTCCAGATGTCGTAGGCCTCGTCGTCTTCGGCATACACCGTGGCCAAAAGACGCTCCTTGGGCAGTTTGTAGACCTCGGTGAGCAGCTCCCAGGCCCACTTGAGCGACTCGCGCTTGAAATAGTCGCCAAACGACCAGTTGCCCAGCATCTCAAAAAAGGTGTGGTGGCGGGCGGTGTAGCCCACGTTTTCCAGGTCGTTGTGCTTGCCACCTGCACGCAGGCAGGCCTGCACCGAGGCCGCGCGCACATAAGAGCGCTTGTCGCTGCCCAGAAACACATCCTTGAACTGCACCATGCCGGAGTTGGTGAACATCAGCGTCGGGTCGTTGCCGGGCACCAGGGGGCTGGATGCGACCACGGTGTGACCTTTGGCTGCGAAGAAGTCAAGAAAGGACTTGCGAATGTCAGCGACACTCATGACAGGCTGGGACATGGCGGTTTTCTCTGAAGAACTCGGTCAGAAGACAGCCCCCGCGAGAGGGCCCCTGCAGGCAAACCCCTGATTATGGCCGCACCCACTCAGGGCCGTCACTCGGATGCGGTACTTCCAAGCAAAGCCCTATTGCGATAATCTAGGGCCAGCCTGTACCCACCCGTCATCGCGAGGAACCAAGCGATCCAGCGGCTACCACAACGCAGGCGTGGATTGCCACGTCGCTAGCGCTCCTCGCAATGACGGGAGGAATGCGGCGCTCCTCGCCACGATGGATGGAACGCGGCAATCTTCGCCAGGACGAACCACGACTTGGCCATCGCCATGACGCAGGATACAGACGCAGGCCAATACGCACAGATCCCCGAGATTTTCAACCCCTCTAGCCGACCACCCCATGGACATGAAAACCTCTCCCCTCGCCCTGCTCAAAGACCCCAGCCTGCTCAAGACCGATGCGCTGATCAACGGCCAGTGGCTCAAGGGCAGCACCCGGTTCGACGTACTGGACCCGGCCACCGGCCTGAAACTGGCCGACGTCGCCAATCTGGGCCCTGTTGAGGCCGAGCAGGCCATCGCTGCGGCCGATGCCGCCTGGCCGGCATGGCGGGCCAAGACGGCCAAGGAGCGCAGCATCCTGATGCGCAAATGGTTCGACCTCTTGATCGCCCACACGGAAGACCTGGCGCGCATGATGACCGCCGAAAACGGCAAGCCCCTGGCCGAGTCCCGCGGCGAGGTGGCCTATGGCGCGAGCTTTGTGGAGTGGTTTGCCGAAGAGGCCAAGCGCGTCAACGGCGAGACACTGCCGCAGTTTGACAACAACCGGCGCCTGCTGGTGCTGCGCCAGCCTATCGGCGTGTGCGCGGCCATCACACCCTGGAATTTCCCGCTGGCCATGATCACCCGCAAGGTCGCCCCGGCGCTGGCCGCAGGCTGCCCGGTGGTGATCAAGCCAGCCGAGTTGACCCCGCTGACCGCCCTGGCTGCGGCCGAGCTGGCGCTGCGCGCCGGCATCCCGCCCGGGGTGATCAACATCGTCACCAGCGACGGGCCTGGCAGCATCGAGGTCGGCAGGGTGTTTTGCGCCAGCGATGTGGTGCGCCACATCAGCTTTACCGGCTCCACCGAGGTCGGCCGCATCCTGATGGCGCAGTCGGCCCCCACGGTCAAAAAGATGTCGCTCGAGCTCGGTGGCAACGCGCCCTTCATCGTCTTTGACGACGCCGACATCGACTCGGCGGTCGAGGGCGCTTTTGCCAGCAAATACCGCAATGCGGGCCAGACCTGCGTGTGCTCGAACCGGCTGTATGTGCAAGAGTCGGTCTACGAAGAGTTCAGCCAGAGGTTTGCCGCCAAGGTCAAGACCGCCAAGGTGGGCAACGGTTTTGAGGAGGGCGTCAACCAAGGCCCGCTGATCGAGCCGGCCGCGCTGGCCAAGGTCGAGCGCCATGTGCAAGACGCCCTCGCCAAGGGCGCCCGCGTGCTGGTGGGCGGCAAGCGCCTCGATGGCCAGTTCTTCGAGCCGACGGTGGTGGCCGATGCCAGCGCCGACATGCTGTGCGCGCGCGAGGAAACCTTTGGCCCGTTTGCGCCCATCTTCAAGTTCAAGACCGAGCAAGAGGCCATCGCTGCGGCCAACAACACCGAGTTCGGCCTGGCCAGCTATTTCTACAGCCGCGATGTGGGCCGCATCTTTCGCGTCAGCGAGGCGCTCGAATACGGCATGGTGGGCATCAATGTCGGCATTTTGGCCACCGAGCACGTGCCTTTTGGCGGCGTCAAGCAGTCGGGGCTGGGCCGCGAGGGCTCGCACCACGGCATGGACGAGTACGTCGAGATCAAGTACCTGTGCATTGGCGACGTGCTGCGCTGAGCCGTCACAGCCTGATATCGGCAAGCAGGGCCGGCCTGCGAAACGCGTAGTTGGCCAGCAGCGTCTCGTGCAGCCAGCGTGTGGGCTCCTGCCAGGCCGGCTGAGTGCGCAAGCTCCACTCGACAAACGGCGACAGCAGCGGCTGGGCCGACCGTAAAGCGGGCCGCGTGATTTCGGCGTAGACGCGCGGCTGCATCTCTTCGGCCAGCGCCAACCAACTGCCTGCGAGCAAACCCAACCAAAGCAGCAAGAACACCGCAAAGGGCCGGCGGGCGAGGGCCGCGATGCGGCGCGGGGCCCAGCGCTGCAGCAGCAGGCTGAGCAAGAGGCAGACATTGGCCAGGCCAAACAGGAGCGAGACGGCCAG
>JBILGP010000431.1:0-2827 GCA_044350985.1 Polaromonas sp.
TCCCAGGCCCGCAGACGCTCCAGGCCGTGCTGCTCAATGATGCCGATCGGGTCGGTCACCACCATGGCAGCGCCGCCTTTGGCCCGGTTGACGTAGTAGTGCAAGTAGTTCGGGTGCATCCCCTGGTGCGCGCCAAAGCGTGGCGAGATCGACGCGTGCGTGATGCGGTTTTTCAGGGTCTGCCCAGCCAGGACTTGGGGGCTGAACAAATGCGGGTAGGGGCTTGGGCTCATGGTGTGTATGGGCATTACCTTGCGGGACAAGCGGGCGACGCCTTCCCGGCGCGCGGCACGGGCTCGACCCGTTGGCCGGTCGGCTCTCTGATCAAGGCTTGGCCACAGTGCCCTCGGGCAGTGCCATCACATGGTCGGCAATTTCCCCGGGCGTGGTGAACCAGATGCGTGAACGCTGCGCCGCCATGTGCTCGAGCATGCGCCGCAGTTGCTGCGCGCGATGAGGCTGGCCCATCATGAAGGTGTGCAGCGAGATGCCGCACACCAGCGGCCAGCCATGGCGCTCACCGTCGGCCAGTTGCTGGTCGAAGCCTTCGGTGACCATGGTGGTGAACTCGCCGTCGCTGGCGCCGCGGTTGATGAAGGCGGGAATGTCGTTGAGCTCCATCGAGGGATAGGGCACGCTCAAAATCGGCCCGCGGGCGGTGCGAAACCACTGGGGCTGCTCGTCGAAAAACCAGTCCATCTGGTAGGTGTAGCCGGTCTCGAGCAGCAGCTCGGGGGTTTGGGCGCTTTGCGAGATAAAGGGACCGAGCCAGCCTTTGGGCGGTTTGCCCTCCTCGCGGATGAAGCGCTCGCGCACCTCGGTGAGCATGGCGCGCTCGGTGGCCTCGTCCATGTCGATCTGCCGCTCGGAGTTGGTGCGACCATGGCCAACGAATTCGTCGCCGCGCGCGCGAAACGGCTCGAGTACTTCTGGGCAGACGTCGTAGACGCTGGTGTTGGTCAGGATGGCCAGGGGAATTTGGTAGCGCTCGAACAGCTCCAGGATGCGCCAGATGCCCACCCGGTTGCCGTAGTCGCGGTAGGCATAGCCGCGGTGAAAGGGCGCCGCAGGCAGCGAGGTGAAGTCGGGCCCCGGGTTGCGCCCAAATTCGAAGGCCTCCACGTTGAGCGCGAAATACACCGCCAGCTTGCTGCCGTTGGGCCAGCTGTAAGTGGGCCGCTTGGGCAGCGGGGAGAAGGGGTAGCGGTCGAACTTGTTGTCGAATTTCTTCATGAGGAGGCTCGGGGCAAGGAGGCGATGTGTTGCATGACCTGGCTGACAGGAATGACCTCGGCGTACTTGGAGGCCATGTCGAACAAATTGACCGCGTGGCTGGTGGCGCTGCGGTCGTAAACGCATTCAATCGGCACGGTGCATTTGAAGTTGTAGGCAAAGGCGTCGACCACGCTGGCGCGCACGCAGCCGCTGGTGGTGCAGCCCGTGACCACCAGGCTGTCGACTTGCAGGTCAATCAGATAGCTGGCCAGCGGGGTGCCAAAGAAGGCACTGGGGTGCTTTTTGGGCAGCAGCACGTCGCGTTCGCGCGGAGCAATTTCAGGTACGAACTGGTAGCCGTGCGCTGCCACGCCCATCAGGGCCGGCACCTTTTCGGCCAGGCGCCCGAGGTCAAAGCTCTCCTTGGGCGCCACATAAGGGTAGAGCACCGGCAGGTTCTTTTCGCGAAACAGCGCCAGCAGGGGTGCGATGTGGTCGACCGCTTTCCAGCCGACCTCGCCGCATGACGTTTTGAATTCCTTGATCGATTCCCAAAACGGCTGCCTTGTCGTGCCCACCGTGCGGTACTGCACATCAATGATCAGCAGCGCCGGGCGCTTGCCCTGCGCTTGCGGGCGGCCAAAACCAGCGGCTTCATACGCGGCGATTTCGTCGGCGGAAACAATCCCTTCCCAGGGCATGGGCATGGCAAGACTCCCGGTTGTAGGTTGTCAAGATCGTATCAATATTTGGCGGCCGGAACAGCGCGCTCGATCCCAGATCTTGTGCAAGTGGTGGCCGCGCAATTGCAACTGGCCGCTGCAGGCGTAGGACATTGCGCGTGCGCCCAGTGCGTCGCAGGGCCGAGCGGGCCTATCGCGTGGCTGCTGGCCTCAGTTGGGCCGTTGGGCTCGGCGCTGCAACCACCGGCGTTGCCCCTGCGACCACGGCGACCACAGGCCGACCCAGCACGTCCAGCGTGGCCGCATCGCGCGGCTTGCCGATTGGCGCGGCCGCCTGCCCTTTTTGCACCGCTGCCAGGTCTTCTTGGCTGGGGTAATGGCCCAGCAACAGGTAGTCGAACACGCGCCGTGCGATCGGGGCGGCGTGGGCTGCGCCGAAGCCGGCGTTTTCCACCACCACGGCCAGGGCGACCCGCGGCGCCTCGGCCGGCGCGAAGGCCATGTAGAGCGAGTGATCGCGCTGGTGCTCCTCGAGCTTGGAGGCGTTGTACTTGTCCTTCTGGCCGATGCTCACCGCCTGGGCTGTGCCGGTCTTGCCGGCGCTGAGGTAGCCGGCGCCAGCAAACACGCGGGCCGACGTGCCGTCTTGGGTGACGCTGGTCAGTGCCCGCTTGATCAGCGCCACATGCTCGCTTTTGTAGCCCAGGTCGAGCGGCGCGGCCGCAGCCGCTGGCCGCAGCACCTGCGAGACGCTGTCTTGAGTGGCCAGCACCAGGCGCGGCTTGTGCTGCACGCCGCCTTGTGCCAGCGTGGCGGTGGCGTGAGCCAGTTGCAGCATGGTGAAGGTGTTGTAGCCCTGGCCGATGCCCAGCGAGATGGTCTCGCCGGCATACCACTTTTGCTGCTCGGCCCGCTTGTAGGTCCGGCGC
>JBILGP010000432.1:0-2817 GCA_044350985.1 Polaromonas sp.
GCGGCTCGGTGGGACCGGCTGTGGCTCGGGCGGCGGGGTCGGGGTGATAGGGGTGGCCGGGGTGGTCGGAATTTGGGGTTTTGGGCCGCCTGCGCTGGCCCGGTTGCGGCCTTCGTAGCGGGTTCGCCTGAACAGCAGCACAGCAAGAACCATGAGGGCCGCGACGCAGACAACCCAGACCATGCCAGGGATGGCGCGGGCAGCCCCAGCGGCCGATGTTGCCGCCGTCTGGGCCCCTTCGGATTCATGGATCGCGATGGTCGCGCGCAAGGCCAGCAACTGCGCCCGGGCCTGGTCGGCCGGGACGCTGGCCGCCTGCTCGGCCGTCGGCAGTTGCAGGCGCAAGCCGCTAAGTTGCCGGTTGCCCCCCGAAAAAGCCTTCGGATTTTGCTGCATCAGCGCCAGCAGGAACTGCTCGAGCGTGACCTCGGCAGGCGCATGTTCCAGCACAAACTCGAGCGCCGACTGCCCGGGTTTGACCTCGGGCCAATCGGCCGGTGCGGGGCTCGTGGTGGGCGCTGTGGTTGCTGTGGTCGAGTGGGTTGCGTTGGTTGCGGGAGGGGCCGCATCCGACTGCGCCCAGGCGCCGCCGCACCAAAGCGTCAGCAGCAAGGCTCCGGCCGCAAGCCCCCGTTTGATGGAGGGGGCTTGGCCGGGGGCTTTGAGCGGTGCCTGGTGGGGTGAAAGGTGGCGGCGCATGGGGCCCAGACCTTAACACCAAACCCCGACCGGCCCAAGAGGCCGGGTGGTCGGTGTGGATGACTGGGTGCAGGTCGGCCGGTGTCTGTCGGCCAGCGGGCTCATTGCTCGAGCAAGATGCGCAGCATGCGCCGCAGCGGCTCGGCCGCGCCCCAAAGCAGTTGATCGCCGATGGTGAAGGCGCCCAGGTATTGCGGCCCCATCGCCATCTTGCGCAGGCGCCCGACCGGGATGGTCATGGTGCCGGTGACCGCCACGGGCGTGAGGTCCTTGAGCGTGGCCTCGCGCGTGTTGGGAACCACCTTGACCCATTCGTTGTCGGCGGCAATCATGGCCTCGATGTCGGCCAGTGGCACGTCTTTCTTGAGTTTGAAGGTCAGCGCCTGGCTGTGGCAGCGCATCGCGCCCACGCGCACGCAAAAGCCGTCGACGGGCACGGCTGGGCTGCCGTAGCCTTCGCCCTGGCCCAAGATCTTGTTGCTCTCGGCCATGCCCTTCCACTCTTCTCGGGAGACGCCGTTGCCCAGATCCTTGTCGATCCAGGGGATGATGGAGCCGCCCAGCGGCACGCCAAATTGGGCCGTCTCGTCTGCGCTCATCGAGCGCTGGCGCGCAATGACCAGGCGATCGATCTCGAGGATGGCGCTCTTTGGATCGTCCAGCAGAGCCTTGACCGGGGCGTGGAGGGTGCCGAACTGGGTGAGCAGCTCGCGCATGTGCTGCGCGCCGCCGCCCGAGGCCGCCTGGTAGGTTTGGGTGCTCATCCACTCGACCAGACCGGCCTTGTAGAGCGCGCCCACGCCCATGAGCATGCAGCTGACGGTGCAGTTGCCGCCGATCCAGTTCAGCCCGCCCTTGTGCAGTGCGGCGTCGATGACCGGCCGATTGACCGGATCGAGAATGATGACCGCATCGTCCTTCATGCGCAGGGTGGAGGCGGCGTCGATCCAGTGACCCTTCCAGCCGGCTGCACGCAGCTTGGGGAAGACTTCGGTGGTGTAGTCGCCGCCCTGGCAACTGATGATCACGGCGCACTTCTTAAGCGCCTCGATGTCACCCGCATCCTTGAGCGTGCGCTCGTTTTTGGCCATCGCGGGTGCGGCGCCGCCGGCGTTGGAGGTCGAGAAAAAGACCGGCTCGATCAGATCAAAGTCGCGCTCGGCCTGCATGCGATCCATCAGGACCGAGCCCACCATGCCGCGCCAGCCGACCAGACCAACGAGAGAGGAGGAGAGTTTCATGGGAATGCCCTTTCAAGTTCAAGAGGGGAAGGCCTTTGAACCCGGCTCATCGAGCCGGAAGGGCACGACGAACCAGGCTGGATCAGCCCTTAATCGTCGTGGTTTTGGTGGAAATGCAGATTTGCGCGCAGAACTCCGCACCGGTCTTCAGACGGGTGGAAGAAAGAATCTGGAGTTGCGCAGACATAACCCTAGTATAGATCAGGTTTTCAGCGGGGCTGCTGGCTATTGTGCCTGTCTTGTTGGTCACAGGCCTCACTACTGCGCCTTGATGCCGGCGGCGCGGATCACCTCGCTCAGGCGCTCGCGGTCGCGTCGGATGCGTGCGTCAAAGTCAGCGGTGCTGCCGCCGATGGCCTCGCCGCCGGCGGTCTTGATGATCTCGATGAAGGCCGGGTCGCGCAAGGCCTTGTCGGCTTCGGCTTGCAGCCGCGCGATGATTTCGGGCGGCGTGCGCGCTGCTGCGAGCAGGCCAAACCAGCCATTGAGCTCGAAATCGTTCATCCCCAGTGCCTCGTTGACGGTGGGCACATCGGGCAACTGCGGCGAGCGCTTCATGGCGGTCACCGCCAGCGCCCTGAGTTTGCCGGCCTTGACGAACTGCAACGCCACCGGCAGGTTGACGAAACCCACACCGAGGATGCCGGCGACATGGTCGTTGGTGGCAGGCGCCAGCCCCTGGTAGGGCACATGCGTGAGCTTGATGCCGGTGCGGTGGGCCAGCAACTCGCCCGCCAGGTGCCCCGAGCTGCCAATGCCTGGCGATCCGTGGTTGATGGTGCCTGGCGCATTGCGCGCCATCTGCACCAGCTCACGCAGCGTCTGGGCTGGCACGCTCGGGTGCACCGTGATCACATTGACCATCGAGGCGACTTCG
>JBILGP010000075.1:0-6874 GCA_044350985.1 Polaromonas sp.
GGACATTTGCGCTCGCCCGTTTGAGCGCCGCCGGGCCCCCGGGCCTCAGGGCCGAACGGCGGGCAGCCCTGCGAGCCGTGCGCCCGCAGACAGGCCGCGCCGGGCAAACCAGCCCTGGTTCATCTCCAGCACGTAGCGCACCGGTTTGGCCGAGCAATGCGAGTCGGTGGTTTGCGGCTTCATGTCAGCCAGGTTGACGATGCTGCCGTCGTCGGTGACGAAGGCAGCGGTCAGCGGCAGCAGCGTGTTTTTCATCCAGAAGCACTGCACGCTCGGCTGCTCGAAAATGAACAGCATGCCTTCGTTTTGCGGCATCTCCTTGCGCCACATCAGTCCGATTTGTCGCTGATTGGGCGTTGCAGCCACCTGGGCGTCGATGCGGTGGATGCCGGCCGTCAGCGCGATGCGCGGCAGATCGGTTTGCGGCGTGTCAGCGTGGGCGACGCATGCCGCCAGCACAAGGGCCAGCAGCATGGATGCTTTTGGGCTGGTCAAGCGATGCAGCAGGGCGGTCATGGAGGCGGCTGGTTCGGGGTGGGAGGAGGCGGGTCGGGGACGCGATCATAGGACAAGGCCTGCGTGCGCGGTCGATGGGGATGCGTCCAAAACGCTTCTTGCCCAGCCGAGCGCATGAAAACAAAAAAGCCCGCTTGCGGCGGGCTTTTGGGCGAGGGCCAGAAATTACTTCTTGGCTTCAGCTTTCTTCTCTTCTTTTTTCTCAGCCTTTTTCTCGGCTTTCTTTTCAGCTTTCTTTTCTTCTTTCTTCTCGGCTTTGGCTTCTGCCTTGGCCGGAGCGGCGGGGGCAGCCGGGGCAGCCGGAGCCTGTGCGAAGGTGGTGGCGGCGAACAGGCCGGAGATCAGGGCGGCGAGAACTTTGCTCATTTGGATGTCCTTGAGATGAACGTTGTGTGGAAACGTCCGCCGGAGGAATTTCCGGCTGACATCTCCATAACGCCCCAACCCGCATCGCCGTTGACAGCCCTGTCGCAAAAAGTTCGACTCTTTTTCAGGGTTAGAATTTCGCCGCTTTGCGACCAAGGCGACGGGCAGTCGCTGCAATGCTCCACCTACTCCAACGGAGACTCTTCCCCATGTATCAGCACATCAAGGTTCCCGCACAGGGCCAGAAGATCACGGTCAATGCCGACAATTCCTTGAACGTTCCGGATCAGCCGGTCATCCCTTACATCGAGGGCGACGGCACCGGTTTGGACATCACCCCGGTCATGCTCAAGGTCGTCGATGCGGCGGTGGCCAAGGCCTATGGCGGCAAACGCAAGATCCACTGGATGGAAGTCTATGCCGGCGAAAAATCGACCCAGGTCTATGGCCCCGATGTGTGGCTGCCCGAGGAAACCTTGCACGCTGTTCGCGACTACGTTGTCTCCATCAAGGGCCCCCTGACCACCCCCGTGGGCGGCGGTATCCGCTCGCTCAACGTCGCTTTGCGGCAAGAACTCGATCTGTATGTCTGCCTGCGCCCCATTCAGTACTTCGCAGGCGTGCCTTCGCCGCTCAAGGAGCCCGAGAAGACCAATATGGTGATCTTCCGCGAGAACTCCGAAGACATCTACGCCGGTATCGAGTTCGAGGCCGAGGGCGAGAAGGCCAAGAAGGTCATCAAGTTCCTGCAAGACGAGATGGGCGTCAAGAAAATCCGCTTCCCCGCCACCTCGGGCATCGGCATCAAGCCGGTCTCGCGCGAGGGCACCGAGCGTCTGGTGCGCAAGGCGATTCAATACGCGATTGACAACGACAAGCCCAGCGTGACCTTGGTGCACAAGGGCAATATCATGAAGTTCACCGAGGGTGGCTTTCGCGACTGGGGCTATGCGCTGGCGCAGCGTGAATTTGGCGCCCAGTTGATCGACGGCGGCCCCTGGTGCAAGTTCAAGAACCCGAAAACCGGCAAGGACATCACGGTCAAGGACAGCATCGCCGATGCCTTCTTGCAGCAGATCTTGCTGCGCCCGGCTGAGTACAGCGTGATCGCCACGCTCAACCTCAACGGCGACTATGTCTCTGACGCGCTGGCCGCTCAGGTCGGCGGCATTGGCATTGCACCGGGCGCCAACCTGAGCGACACCGTCGCCATGTTTGAGGCCACGCACGGCACCGCGCCCAAGTACGCGGGCAAGGACTATGTCAACCCCGGCTCGGAGATCTTGTCGGCCGAAATGATGCTGCGTCACATGGGCTGGACGGAAGCCGCGGACCTGATCATCAGCTCCATGGAAAAAGCCATCCTGTCCAAAAAGGTGACCTACGACTTTGCCCGTCTGATGGATGGGGCCACCCAGGTGAGCTGCTCGGGCTTCGGCCAGGTCATGATCGACCACATGTAAGCAGATGTGGCGCGCAAGGCGCGCCCGAGTTGTTGATGCAGGCCGCCCCCGGCGCAAAGTCGGGGGCGGTTTTTTTATGGGGCCCGCCCGATCGGGACGCCAGCGCCCTGAGCAAAAGCTGAGGTTTTGGCACGCGCCAAGCTCACCAAGGCCGTGGACGATCGCTAGAATGGGCCGCATGGCGACGAAATCACCCAAGTCTCCCACGCCACCGCGCATGCCCGATCTGAGCCCCGGCACACCCGCCGGTGGCGACGCAGTGGTGCTTGAGCGCAGGCCCGAGAAGGTCAAGCCGCCGCAGATGTACCAGGTGGTCCTGCTCAACGATGACTACACCCCGATGGAGTTCGTGGTGGTGGTCATCCAGGAATTTTTCAACAAGGACCGCGAGACCGCGACGCAAATCATGCTCAAGATCCATCTCGATGGCAAGGGCGTGTGCGGTGTGTTTTCCAAGGATGTGGCGGCCACCAAGGTTGACCAGGTGACCGAGGCGGCGCGCAAGCACGGCCACCCCTTGCAATGCATCAGCGAGCCGCTTGAATTATGAAAAAAGCCCCCATCTGCCCAACAGTTAGCCCCATCGATTGAGCAAGCCGAAAGGAAACACCATGATTGCCCAGGAACTGGAAGTGAGCTTGCACATGGCGTTTGTCGAGGCGCGCCAGCAACGCCACGAATTCATCACCGTCGAGCATTTGCTGCTGGCCCTGCTCGACAACCCCAGTGCGGCCGAAGTGCTGCGCGCCTGTTCGGCCAACGTGGAGGACCTGCGCAAGTCGCTGTCGAACTTCATCAAGGACAACACGCCGCAGGTGGCCGGCACGGACGATGTGGACACCCAGCCGACGCTGGGCTTCCAGCGCGTGATTCAGCGCGCCATCATGCATGTGCAGTCCACCGGCAACGGTAAAAAGGAAGTGACTGGCGCCAACGTCCTGGTGGCTATTTTTGGTGAAAAGGATTCGCATGCGGTGTACTACCTGCACCAGCAGGGCGTGACCCGGCTGGACGTCGTCAACTTCATCGCGCACGGCATCAAAAAGAGCGACCCGCCCGAGCCGCAGAAGTCCGGCGAGAGCCCCGCCGAAAACGAGGAGACGGCCGAGAAAAGCGAGAAGGCCTCGCCGCTGGAGCAGTACACCCAGAACCTCAACGCACAGGCCCTGGCCGGCAAGATCGATCCCTTGATCGGGCGCGAGTACGAGGTCGAGCGGGTGATCCAGATCCTGTGCCGCCGGCGCAAGAACAACCCCCTGCTCGTTGGCGAGGCCGGCGTGGGCAAGACGGCCATTGCCGAGGGCCTGGCCTGGCGCATCACGCAAAAAGACGTGCCCGAGATCCTGGCCGAGTCGCAGGTCTATTCGCTCGATATGGGCGCTTTGCTCGCTGGCACCAAGTACCGAGGCGATTTTGAGCAGCGGCTCAAGGGCGTGCTCAAGGCGCTCAAGGACAAGCCCCATGCCGTCTTGTTCATTGACGAGATCCACACGCTCATTGGTGCGGGCGCGGCCTCGGGCGGCACGCTCGATGCGTCCAATCTGCTCAAGCCGGCGCTCAGTTCAGGCCAGCTCAAGTGCATCGGCGCGACCACCTTCACCGAGTACCGCGGCATCTTCGAGAAAGACGCGGCGCTGTCGCGGCGTTTCCAGAAGGTCGACGTCGTCGAGCCCAGCGTGGCCGAGACGGTTGAAATTCTCAAGGGCCTGAAGTCGCGCTTTGAGGAACACCACAGCGTCAAGTACGCCGTGGCGGCCTTGCAGGCGGCGGCCGAGCTGAGCGCCAAGTACATCAACGACCGTCACCTGCCCGACAAGGCGATCGACGTGATCGATGAGGCCGGTGCCGCCCAGCGCATCTTGCCGCCGTCCAAGCGCAAGAAGACCATCACCAAGGCCGAGGTCGAAGACATCGTCGCCAAGATCGCCCGCATTCCGCCGGCCAATGTGTCCAACGACGACCGCAGCAAGCTCAAGACCCTCGAGCGCGATCTCAAGAGCGTGGTGTTTGGTCAGGACAAGGCGCTTGACGTGCTCGCCTCGGCGGTCAAGATGGCCCGCTCCGGTCTGGGCAAGGTCGACAAGCCCATTGGCGCCTTCCTGTTCTCTGGCCCCACCGGCGTGGGCAAGACCGAGGCGGCGCGGCAGCTCGCCTACATCTTGGGCATCGAGCTGATTCGCTTTGACATGTCCGAGTACATGGAGCGCCACGCGGTCAGCCGCCTGATCGGCGCGCCCCCTGGCTATGTCGGTTTCGACCAGGGGGGCTTGCTCACCGAGGCCGTCACCAAGAAGCCTCATGCGGTGCTGCTGCTCGACGAGATCGAGAAGGCCCACCCGGATATCTTCAACGTGCTGCTGCAGGTCATGGACCACGGCACGCTGACCGACAACAACGGGCGCAAGGCCGACTTTCGCAACGTCATCATCGTCATGACGACCAATGCGGGTGCCGAGACCATGAACAAGGCCACGATAGGCTTTACCAACCCGCGCGAGGCGGGCGACGAGATGGTCGACATCAAGCGCCTGTTCACGCCGGAGTTTCGCAACCGGCTCGATGCGATCGTTGGCTTCAAGGCGCTCGACGAGGTCGTCATCTTGCGCGTGGTCGACAAGTTCTTGCTGCAACTGGAGACCCAGCTGGCCGAAAAGAAGGTCGAGGTCACCTTTACCGACGCCTTGCGCAAGTACCTGGCCAAGAAGGGCTTCGATCCGCTCATGGGCGCGCGTCCCATGCAGCGCCTCATCCAGGACACGATCCGCCGGGCGCTGGCCGACGAGCTTTTGTTCGGGCGTCTGGTCGACGGCGGGCGCCTGACGGTGGACATCAAGCTTTCGACCGACGACAAGGGTGTGGAAAGCGGCGAGGTCACGCTCGACATCCAGCCCTTGCCCAAGAAGGAAGGCAAGGCCAAGCCCGAGTCCGAGGAAGCGACCACAGGCTAAGCGCCGGGCATCACTGTTGTCCCATGAGAAACCCGCCGCGCCCGGCGGGTTTTCTTTGGCCTGCCCTTGGGCGATCTGCCTGCGCCGCGGGCTTGCCTTGGCCTGAACTTGTATGCGGCCAGGAGCGGGCCAAAAACGTGACGCGTGCGGCCGCAAGCCACCAGGCCGGATGCGTTCAATGGCCGGCTTGGCCGGGGCCTGCCGGCTCGTCGAGCTCGGCCAAGGTCTGTTGCAGTGCCTGCGACTGCGCATCATCGGACGCGCGTTGCGCTGCGTCCAGTGCCGCCTGCAAGGCTTGTTTTGCCCCGGCCCGATCTCCCCACTCCAAGCGGTATGCAGCCATGTGGCGATGAACTTGGCTCAGGCGCTGCAAGGCCTGGCGGTCCGGTGCGCTGGGACCTAGCGCATTGCGCTGCGCCTTCTCGTAGGCCTCTTGCGACTCGGGTGCGTGGTCCATCTGGCCCAGAACGCGGGCCAGGGCCAGCGGTGCTTCAAAGCGGCTGGGCTGCGCGCTCATGGCCTGCCGATAGGCCTGGACTGCGGCGCTGAGCTGGTCTTGTCTGCGATGGACGTGACCCGACTCCAGCCATGCACTGTAGTCCGAGGGTTCGATCCGCAGCACTTGGGAAAAGGCGTGTTGGGCCGCGTCCCATGCGCCCTGCTGGCTCAGGCAGCGCGCCCGTCCAAGGTGGGCCACAGCCAAGTCTGGATTGAGCCGGGTCGCATCGGTGTATCGCTTGAGGGCCAACGTAAAGTCCTGGGCTCGCCAGGCCGCATTGCCGGCGTTGAACTGGGCCCGACCCACATGGGCCAGTTGCACTGCATGTGTTTTGCGGGCATCCACCACCCAAGCCTGTACCTGCTCAAGGCTCAGGGGCTGCGCTTGGTAACGTTGCTCCATACCGGGCGCGGCGTCGACCGGACCGGTCATGATCTGCTGTTGGGCGATGTGCTCGGCTTGGCTGGAGTAGGAGTAGCCCAGCGCGATCTGCACGAGGTCGATGCCCGAGGTTTGGGGCCGTCCCGGTTGCAGCTGGGCCTCAAGGTCCAACCAGTGCCAGGACTCATTGAGCAGCCGGTCGGCTTTGAGTCGGCTGGCATGCGCGCCGATCATCACCTTGCGCCGCAGCTGTTCGAGACTTCGGACAGGGTAGTGCGCCAGAGCAAAGGGCATGCGCGCCGACGGCAGAATTTGTCCATCCGTTTCGCGCACCACGAAGTGGCTTCCCGTGGACCAGGTGTAATCGGCCATCTCCTTGGCTGGCGCGATCATCTTGGACAGCTCTTCGACTTCTAAGCTGCGGTAGCGCCTCATGCGCCGAAAGAAGAAGGGATCGAGTTCATCGCCCTCGGGCAAATAGGTTCGCCAGCGCATGGCCCCGGCGTGTCCCTTGGGCAAACTCAAGAGCGATCGGCGCAGCTCGTGTCGATCCGTGGCCAGCAACTCGTCGGCGTCCAGCGGGATCAGGTAGTCCACCTTGCCAGTGGCCGCCAGCGGGCGAGCAATGTCTCGCATCGCTTCGGCTTGGGTGTGCGCGGGATCGTCCCAGTGGTGCAGTTCGATCGCCAGACCCTCGGCCT
>JBILGP010000445.1:0-2738 GCA_044350985.1 Polaromonas sp.
CGCTGTGTTGTCATCAGAGCCATGGTCGATCACATGCAGGCTGTCGAGCACGCGCAGGTTGTAGCGTGCCCACAGTTCAATGATGTCGGCCTCATTGCGCACCATGGCCACGCCTGCGCATCGAAGGCTGGAACTTGGGGCGTCGGCGGTGTCTACCGTCATGGTCGTCAGAAAAACAGAGGGGGCCGGTGCCTAGCTTGTTTGCTGTTAGCCCCGCAGCACACCCTGGGCATCCTGCCGGGGGAGCCAGCGGTCGGTTCGATCGGCCCGACCGCTGGGGACTGGCCTTAACTTGCCTTAACTGGCCGTGATGCCCGCCTCTTTGATCAGCTTGTTGTAGCGCGCCAGCTGCGCGCGCAGCATGACCGCCAGCTCAGCCGGGCTGCTGCCCAGCGGCGACAGGCCCTGGGCGGCAAACTGCTCGCGCACGCCGGGATCGGCCAGCGCGCGGGTGATTTCAGACTGGAACTTGTCGATGGCGGCCTTGGGTGTCCCTGCCGGTGCCATGACGGCAAACCAAGAGTTCATCTCGTAGCCCGGCAGGCCCGATTCGGAGATGGTGGGCAGATCTGGGAACTGCGCCAGCCGCTTGGGCGCGGGAATGCCCAAGATGCGCAGCTTACCGGCCTTGACCAGCGAGCTGACGGTGGCAATGCCCTGCAAGCAGGTCTGCACCTCGCCGGCGGCCGTGCCCACTGCAGCTTGCGTGGCGCCCTTGTAAGGCACGTGCGTCATCTGCACGCCCGCCTGCATCGCAAAAAGGGCCATCGCGATGTGCTGCGGGCTGCCGTTGCCGCCGGAGCCGTAATTGATCTTGCCCGGCGCCTTGCGCGCCGCCTCGATCAGTTCGGCCGCGGTCTTGATGGGCGAGTCGTTTGAGACCACCAGCGCCCATTCGATGGTGGCCACCAGCGAGACCGGTTCAAAGTCCTTGAGGATGTCCCAGGGCATCTTGCTGTGAAAGCTCGGCAGCATGGTCATGATGCTGTCGTTGAAGCCGCCCAAGGTGTAGCCGTCGGCCGGTGACTTGGCCACCCGCTCGGCACCGATCAGGCCGGCCGCGCCGGTCTGGTTTTCGATGGCGATGCCCACGCCCAGATTGGCGGCCATCTTTTGCGAGACGATGCGCGCCGCGTTATCGACCGCGCTGCCGGCGGCCAGCGGAATGATCATCTTGATCGGCTTGTTCGGGTAGGCTGCTTGTGCCCAGCTTGGGCCCATCAGCACTGCGCTGGCCGCAGCCAGGCCCGATTGCATCACATGGCGTCTTTGCATGGCGGTCTCCTTGGGTCAGGGGGTGGGGGTGTCGGCCAGGGTGGGCACGCCGAGTTGGCGGGCCACGGCATCGAGCTCTCGCACGAGCGAGGCGGGCACGTCGATGCCTTGGGCCAAGTGGCGCTCGCGTTTGAGATGGCTTTGTTCGCCCGGCACCCAGATACGGTCAAATCCGGGCATGCGCTCGCTGGCATGGATTTCACGCACCAGCTTGTCCACGCGTTGTTTGAAGGCCAGTGTGTCGCCAAAGGCGGCCGGATCGATCACGCAGATGGCTTGGCCGGTGTTGGTCACGCTGGTGTCGTCGTTGTTGAAATCGACCACCTCGGTGCCCATGGCCGCACCATTGAGCGTGCCGGCAAGCAGGCCAACGATCATGGACAGGCCGTAGCCCTTGTAGCCGCCAATGGGCAGCAGGAAGCCTTCTTCGCGCCGATGGGGATCGAGCAGGGGGCGGCCCTGGCGGTCGATCATCCAGCCCTCGGGCATCATTTCGCCCAGCATGGCCTTGGCCTTGACCTTGCCGTAGGCGGCCACGGTGGTGGCCATGTCCAGCACCACCGGGGGCTCTTCGTGCGCCGGCAAGGCCACCGCGATCGGGTTGGTCGACAGCAGCATGTCCAGCCCGCCCCAGGGCGGCAGGTGGTTGGCATTGCCCACCGCAAAGTAGAGGCTGACCATGTCATGGGCCAGCGGCATGCGTGCGTACAGCGACGCCGGGCCGGCGTGGTTGCTGAACCGGCTGCCGACCCAGGCCACGCCGCAGCGGCGCGCTTTTTCAATCGCCAACTCGGCCGCCTGCTTCATCACCAGATGACCCATGCCGTTGTCCCCGTCGATCAGCGCCGTGGCCGCTCTTTCTTCCACCACCTTGATCTGCGGCCGCACGTTGACCGCGCCGCCAAGAATGCGCCGGATGTAGACCGGCACCCGGATCACGCCGTGGCCGTCGGAGCCTTGCAGGTCGGCTTCGGCCATGAGCTCGCCGATGGTGCGGGCGTCATCGGCGGGCAAACCGACCGCTTGCAGGGTGGCGGTGATGAAGGCGGCAAGCCGCGTGTGCGAGACGTTCAGGTCAGACATGCGTGATCTTTCGGCGCAGCTCGGTGACCGCGCAATCGGGGCTTGAAAGGACGGGCACCGCGCAGGCGCCTTGGGTCAGGGGCTGGGCAGCAGCCATCGAGAACTGCGCCAGCATGACCACATCGCAGGCGGGCAGGGCGGCCGCCGCGTGGGCGATCTTTTGGTGATGCAGATCGGCCTGGCCACGCTGCAGATCGTCCATCGCCTCGGGCACATGCGCCGCCTCGATGGCAATGCGCAGGCCGCGCTGGCCGGCGCGCGCTTGCAGCTCCTGGGCCATGGATTCGATGGAGGGCTCGAAGGTGGCCAGCAGGCCAATGCGCAGCACTGCGTCGGCCGGTGCCACTGCCAGGGCGGCATCAAACATGGCCTCGTTGGGT
>JBILGP010000029.1:0-9620 GCA_044350985.1 Polaromonas sp.
CGCTGTTTTCTGCGGTGGCACGCGATCGCCTCGTGCCGGGCCAGGACGCGCTGGCCGGCGCCATCGGGGTGGGGCATTTGCTCGAATGCGGCGGGCAGTTGACCGGCGGCAACTACGAACCGATTGCCGGCGCGGGCGCTCCGCCGCCCTTGACGGCCGAGCAGTACGCCCGCCTGGGCTACCCCTTGGCCCGCGTGATGGCCGACGGCAGCGCCGAAATCGGTCTGCCGCCCGGCACCCCAGGCATCGTCGATCCGCTGACCTGCACACTGCAACTGCTCTATGAGGTGCACGATCCCTCGCACTACGCCACGCCCGATCTGGTGGTCGACTTCAGCGGCGTGCGCTTCGAGCGCGTCGGCGACAACCGGGTGCTGATGAGCGGCGTCAAGTCCAAAGGCCCCCCGCCCACGCTCAAGGTGGCCGGCTTTGTCGACCGCCCGGGCTTCATCATGGACTGCGAGATCACGCTGGCTGGCGCGGGCGCTCGCTCACGCGCCGAGGTCATGGCCCAGGCCTTGCGACTGCGCCTGGGCGACTGGGCCGACCATGACGTGGTGGTCGATCTGGTCGGCGCAGGATCGGTGCTGCGCGAACTGGCGCAGCCCTCGCACGGCGAGGTGCCCGAGATGCGCGTGCACGTCTCGGCGCGCTGCGCCGATGCCGAACAAGCGCAAACCATTGAAGACGAGGTCTATGCTATGACCTTGTCGGGCCCGGCCGGTGGGGCCAGTGTGCGCAGTGAAAAACGGCCGCGCATCGAAGTGCTCGATGGTTTCATCGCGCCGCAGCACGTCGCGCCGCAACTGCTTTGGAGCACCTCATGAGGGTGGGAGACATCGCGGCCGGCCGCGCGGGTGACAAGGGCGACATGCTCGATCTGACCCTGGTTGCAAAGGATCAGGCGGCCTATGAACAGCTGCGCCAGGCACTGACGCCCGAGCGCCTTGCGCCCCTGCTCAACCGGGTGGTCCCTGGCCCCGTGCTGCGCTACGAATTGCCTGGTCTCAAGGCCTTGAAGTTTGTCATGCCGCAGGCGCTGCCGGGCGGTGTGTATGCCGCGCTGCATCCGGGCCTGCATTGGCAAAAGGCGGCCATCTGGCTGCTGCTCGACCTGGCCATTGAGTCGGATGCGCAGGGCCTGCGTCTGCTGACCCCGCAGGAGGCCCGATGAGCGCTGTGCCCCCCGCGACCCACTGGCATGGCCAGAGCCCGGCCCGGCGGCTGGAGTCGCTCTTTGGCGATCGGGTTGAACCGTGTTTTGCCGACCGCCCGCACAGCTTGCACCAGATGCTGCAGTCCGCAGCCGATTGCCACGGCCAGCGCTGCGCTTTGGTCTGCGGTGAGCAGCGCCTGAGCTACCGCCAGTTGTTGGCCGCTGCAGCCCAACTGGCCGCCGGCATGGCGCAGGCGGGCGTCAAGACGGGCGACCGGGTCGCGCTGCTGCTGGGCAACCGCATCGAATTTGTGGTGGCTTTGTTCGCCGCTGCGCGGCTGGGGGCGATTTCCGTGCCCTTGAGCGTGCGCGAGCAAACGCCGGGTCTGGCCTATATGCTCGAGCATTGCGGCGCGGTGCTGCTCTTGCACGAGGCCGAGCTGGCCGGCATCTTGCCTGCGGCGGCCAGCGTGCCGGCGCTCAGGCATCGCTGGCAAATCGGCTCAGGCCCCCTGGCCGGCGGCAGCAGCGCCTATGCCGAGCAGGTGCTCTCCCATGAGGCGCCTGTGGCTGCGGTGCATGAGCAGGACACCGCAGCGATTTTGTACACCTCGGGCACCACCGGCCGGCCCAAGGGCGCCATGCTCACCCACCTGGGCATCGTGCACTCGTCCATGCACTTTGCTCTGGCCATGGACCTGGGCCCCGAGGACGCCACGGTGGCCGCTGTGCCGCTGAGCCATGTCACAGGGCTGGTCGCGCTGACCACCACGTTTGTCTACTGCGCCGGCAAGATGGTCATCATGCCCGCCTTCAAGGCGGCCGAGTATTTGCGCATTGCCGGCGCCGAGCGCATCACGCACAGTCTGATGGTGCCGGCCATGTACAAGCTGTGCCTGATCGATCCGACCTTTGAGTCCTACGACCTGAGCGCCTGGCGCATCGGCGCCTACGGCGGCGCGCCCATGCCGGTGGCCACCATCGTGGAGCTGGCCGGCAAGCTGCCCGAACTGATGCTCATGAACTGCTATGGCGCCACCGAGACCACCTCGCCGGCTACCGTCATGCCGCCGGGCCAGACCCGGGCGCACAACGACACCGTGGGCCAGGCCCTGCATTGCGTCGATATGCGCGTGATGGACGACGACGGTCGAGAACTGCCTGCCGGCACCTTGGGCGAGATCTGGATCAAGGGCCCCATGGTCGTGCGCGGCTACTGGAACAACCCCGAGGCCACGCAGGCCAACATCACCGGCGGCTACTGGCATTCGGGTGATTTGGGCACGATCGACGCGCAGGGCTATGTGCGCGTGATGGACCGCAAGAAAGACATGATCAACCGCGGCGGCTTCAAGATCTACACGATTGAGGTCGAGAACGCGCTCTACGAGCATCCTGCGGTGCAGGAGTGTGCGGTGGTGGCCAAGGCTTGCCCGGTGCTGGGCGAGCGGGTGCATGCTTTCGTCAGCCTCAAGCCCGGCCATCTGGCCAGCGCCGCCTTGGAGTCCGAGCTCAAGGCGCATTGCGCCGCGTGCTTGTCTGATTACAAGGTGCCCGAGTCCTTTTCGGTGTCGGCCCAGCCGCTGCCGCGCAATGCCAATGGCAAGCTGCTCAAGCGCGAGATGCGCGATCGGGTGGCTGCCACCGCGTCCCTGTTGGTGGAGCAACGTTCATGAGCCTATCTGCACACAGCCAAGCTGGCAGCTTTGCCCAATCCCTCGATGAGATTCGCGCGCTCGTGGGCAAGCCCGCTTTCGTATCCGATTGGGTGCTCATTGCCCAGCACCACATCGACTTGTTTGCCCAAGCCACGGGCGACTTTCAATGGATCCATGTCGATGTGGCGCGGGCGCAAAAAGAATCGCCCTACGGCGGCACGATCGCGCACGGCTTTCTCACCCTGTCTTTGTTGGGGCAGTTCTACGAGCGTCACATGACGCTGCCGTTTTGCGAAATGGGCCTGAACTACGGCCTCAACAAAGTGCGCTTTACCAGCCCGGTGCCTGCCGGCAGCC
The DNA here is from genome assembly GCA_044350985.1 of Polaromonas sp. Lineage (GTDB taxonomy): Bacteria > Pseudomonadota > Gammaproteobacteria > Burkholderiales > Burkholderiaceae_C > Polaromonas. The sequence continues at coordinate 3,172 of JBILGP010000029.1, forward strand.
GCGTGCGCGGTCAGTTTGTGTTGGCCCAACTCGAAGACATTGCGGGGGGCTTGCAGCTGACCTTCAAGGTCACCCTCGAGATTGAGGGACAGGAGCGGCCGGCCTGTGTCGCCGAATCCGTGGTGCGCCAGTATTTCCAGGCGCAAGTTCCGGCCAAGTCTTGAAACCCGAACCCCAGAAAGCCCTGCCATGAAGGCCCTGATCTGTAGCCAATACGGCCCACCCGAAAACCTCAGCGTGCAGGACCTGCCCGATCCCCAGCCGGCACCCGGGGAGGTGCTGGTTCGGGTGCGCGCAGCCGGCGTGAATTTCCCCGATGCGCTGATCGTTCAGAACCTCTACCAGTTCAAGCCCACGCCGCCGTTTTCCCCTGGAGGGGAGGCCGCTGGCGAGGTGCTGGCCGTCGGCGCGGGCGTCTCGCGGTTCAAGGCCGGCGACAAGGTCATCGCCCTGACCATCTGGGGCGGCTTTGCCGAGCAGATCGTGGCCAAGCAAGAACAGCTCATCCCCATGCCGCCGGGCCTGTCATTCGAGGTGGCCGGCTCGCTGCTCTTGACCTATGGCACCTGCATCCACGCGCTGCGCGACCGCGCGGGCCTGCAGCCAGGCCAGACGGTGCTGGTTCTGGGCGCCGCCGGCGGCATCGGCATTGCCACCATCGAGCTGGCCAAAGCCTTGGGCGCGCGCGTGATTGCAGCGGCCTCATCGGCGGAAAAGCTGGCCACCTGTCGTGCCAAGGGGGCCGACGAGGTCATCAACTACCGCGAACAGAACCTGCGCGAGGAAATCAAGCGCATCACCGCCGGCAAGGGGGTCGATGTGGTGCTCGACCCGGTCGGAGGTGACTATGCCGAGCAGGCCCTGCGCTCCATGGCCTGGCGCGGCCGCTATCTGGTGGTGGGCTTTACCGACGGTCAGATCCCTCGGCTGCCCTTGAATCTGGTGCTGCTCAAGGGCTGTGCCATCGTCGGGGTGTTCTGGGGCGACTTCATTGCCCGAGAGCCCCAAGCGGCGCAGACCGATCTGCAGGACCTTGTGGCCATGCTGGGCCAGGGGCTGATCAAGCCGCTGATCTCGGGCCGCTACAGCCTGCAAGATGCGCCCAAGGCCATTTTGGAGCTGTCGCAGCGGCGCGCGCAGGGCAAGCTCATCGTCTTGCCCTGACGCGGGCTGGCCCGCCACTTGAAAGGTCCTATGACACAGCGCGTGACGGTGATTGCCGGTGGCTCCAGTGGTGTGGGCCGGGCCGTGGCTTTGCAACTGGCCCGTCGCGGCCAAGCCGTGGTGATCAGTTTCAGCCGCAGCCAGGCCTTGGCCGATGAGGTGGTGGCGGCCTGCCACGCTGCCGGTGGCCAAGCGCTGGCCGTCAAGGGCGACATTGCCTGCGATGCCAGCTGCCAGGAGGTCGTCGCTGCAGCCCTGGCGCGGTTTGGCGGCATCGATGGCCTGGTCAACAGCGCCGCCACCACGCAGTTCGTGCCCATGCACGAGCTCGATGGCGTGCAGGCCGAGGATTTTTTGCGCGTGTATGGCGTCAACGCGGTCGGGCCATTTCAGATGGCCCGCGCCGCTGCGCGCTTCATGCCAGCCGGCAGCGCCATCGTCAACGTCTCTTCGGTGGCCGGACAGACGGGCAGCGGTTCGTCTTTTCCTTATGTCATGTCCAAGGCTGCGCTCAACATCCTGACCGTAGCGCTGGCGCGCAATCTGGCGCCCAAGGTGCGGGTCAACGCGGTGCTGCCGGGCATGATCGAAGGGCGCTGGATGCGCGAGGGCCTGGGTGAGCCGGCCTACGAAAAGGTCAAGGCCCAGTTTGCGGGCACGTCCCTGCTCGGCCGCGTGAGCACGCCCGAGCAGATCGCCAGCGCCGTGGTTTGGTTGCTCGAACCCGACTGCATGGTCACCGGTCAGCAGATCGTGGTCGACGGTGGCTTCACGCTGGGTCGACCGCCTTCGGCCGCGGGAGCCACGCCTGCCGAGCCTGCAGCGACGGCTGCCAGCCGCGCGCCATGAGCCCAGAGCCGGCAGCCTGGGGGTTTGAGCCCCAGCGGCTCGAGCAGTTCTTGCGCCATCGATGGCCGGGTCTGCAAGGGGCGATGCAACTCGAGCCCATCGGCGGTGGGCAGTCCAACCCCACGTTTTTCGTCACCTTCGACAATCGGCGCCTGGTCCTGCGCAAAAAGCCAGCCGGCCCCGTGTTGCCCTCTGCTCATGCGGTCGACCGCGAGTACCGCGTCATGCAGGCGCTGGCAGGCGTCCTGCCCGTGCCGCCCATGGTGCTGCTGCACCAGCAGCCCGATGTGCTGGGCACAGATTTTTATCTGATGGAACGCGTCGAAGGGCGCGTCTTCAACCGAAACGATCTGCCCGGTGTGCCGCCGTCGGAGCGGCGAGCGATTTACCTGGCCATGGCCGAGACCTTAGCCGCCTTGCACAGTCTGCAGCCTGAGGCTTTGGGGCTGGGCAACTTTGGCAAGCCCGGCAACTATTTCCAGCGGCAGATCGGGCGCTGGAGCCAGCAGTGGGCGCTGTCCAAGACGCGCGAGAACCCGGCCATCGACCAACTGCTGCTCTGGCTGGGCGAGCACCTGCCGCGCAGCGAGGAAACCCGACTGACCCACGGCGACTTCAAGCTCAACAACCTGATGTTCCACCCCACCGAGCCGCGTGTGGTGGCGGTGCTGGACTGGGAGCTGTCCACCTTGGGCCATCCGCTGGCCGATGTGGCGTTCAGCACCATCTGCTGGCGCACGCTGCCCCAAGAGTATGGCGGCATTCGCGGCCTCGATTGGGCGGCCCTGGGCATCCCCGATGAAGCGCAGTACCTGGAGCACTACTACCGCTGCTCGGGCCGCACCGAGCGCGCGCAGCCTTTTCACTGGGCCTTTGCCTTCATGCGCTGGGCCGTCATTTTTGAGGGCATCGCCGCCCGTGCCGCTGCGGGCAACGCCGTCAGCCACAACGCCGCCGAAGTCGGACTGCTGGGGCCTGCGCTGGCCCAGCGCGGACTCGAGGCCATTGCTCAGGCGCAGCGCCTGAGCTCTTGATGCATCCAAGGAGAACCCCATGATTCCAAGCAGCCAGCCCACCTCGTCGCACGCGCCTGTGCTGTTTTGGCGCGAAGGCGCTGTGGCGCAGATCCGCTTTAACCGGCCCAGCGCTCTGAACGCGATTGATCTGGCGCTGGCCCAAGCGTTTCATCAGGCGTGCCGCGAGTTGGCCGACGACGACAGTGTGCGGGCGGTGGTGATCTCGGGCGAGGGCCGCGCCTTTATGGCCGGCGGCGACCTGCCCTCGATGCAGGCCGACCCGGTGGGCGGCAGCGGTGCGCTCATTGCACAGATGCATCCGGCCATCGAACTGCTGGCCAGTTTGCGCGCGCCGGTGATCGCGTCGGTCCATGGCGCGGTGGCCGGGGCTGGCTTGGGCGTGGCCTTGGCGTGCGATTTGGTCATCGCGGCCCAGGGCACCCGTTTTAACTTGGCCTATCCGCGCATCGGCACCAGCCCCGATTGCAGCACCTCCTGGGGCCTGGTGCGCTGGGTGGGACTGCGCCGGGCGATGGAGATCGCCCTGCTCAACGAGCCCATCGATGCCGATGCGGCCTTGGCCATGGGGCTGATCAACCGCGTGGTGCCCGCTGACGAGTTGGCCGCTCAGACCGCCCAGTGGGCCGCCCGTCTGGAGCAGTCGGCGCCGATCGCTCTGGGCAACCTCAAGCAGCTCATGCGACAGGCGGGCGACAACGATCTGCACACCCAACTGCAGATGGAGGCGCGTTTGTTTGCCCAGTGCGCGGCCACCGCCGACTTCGTCGAAGGGGTGGACGCATTTTTGGGCAAGCGCCAAGCCCAGTTCCAAGGGCGCTGAGCGCCTGCACCATCAAGCTTGAGAGGCACGGAGGTGACCTATGTCGGAAACTTGTTTGAGCATTGAGTATCCCGAAGAGGGCTTGGCGGTGCTGCGCTTGCAGCGCGCCTCACGCATGAATGCGATGGACGTGCCCTCCATGCGCCGCCTCAAGGACGAACTCGATGCCTTGGCCGCTGACCGTCGTGTGCGTGTGCTCGTGCTCACTGGCGAGGGCCGTGGCTTTTGTGCCGGCCTGGACCTCAAGTCGGTGCTCGATGAGCAAGGCCGCTATGGCCTCAACGCCACGGCATCGTATGAATTGCAGATGGTTTTTGACAGCGTGATGCGGCGCTTGCGCTCCATGGACGCGGCGGTGATCGCCGCCGTCAATGGGGTGGCCGTGGGTGCCGGTTTTGGCCTGTCCTTGTGCGCCGATATCCGCTTTGCCAGCACTGCGGCCAGCTTTCATGTGGGCGCGGTCAAGGTGGGCCTGTCGGCCGGAGAGTGTGGCATCAGCTACCACCTGCCGCGCCTGATCGGTGCCGGCCGTGCCTTCGAGCTCATGCTGACCGGACGGCCCATCGATGTCCAGGAGGCCGAGCGCATCGGCTTGGTCGCAGGCGTCACCGAGCCTGAGCAACTGATGCCCCGCGCCCTGGCGTGTGCGCGCCAGATCCTGGCCAACAGCCCCTACAGCACCTTGCACACCAAGCGGGTGATGTGGAACAACCTCGATGCACCGGGCCTGGAGGCCGCGCTCGACCTAGAAAACCATGTGCAGGTCTTGGCGCTGATGACCGAGGACTTTGGCGAGGCAGCGCTGGCCTTTAGCCAAAAGCGTGCGCCACATTGGCAGGGGCGCTGAGCGCGCTGGCCTGGCCATCAAAGTGCCGCTTTGGCCGCGGCCTTGTTTTGTTCGGCCCGCCGGGCAAATTCTTCGCGCAGAGCGCGCAGTTTTTCGCGCGGGTCTTCCTTGATGGTGTTTTTGTCCAGGGCCATCTCCGCAATGAAGCGGCTGGCGGTGGCGGCCACGGTGTCGCGGCCTTTTTTGCGTCGGCGCGTCCAGCTCACGGCCAGGGTGCGTTGGGCGCGTGTGATGCCCACATACATCAGGCGGCGCTCTTCCTGCAGCCGCACCGCCAGGTCTTCCCCACTGCTGTCGTCGTCCATCTTGAAGGGCAGCAGCCCTTCTATGCAGCCCACCAGCATCACATGGGGCCACTCCAGGCCCTTGGCCGCATGCAGGGTTGAAAGCGTGACCACGTTTTGTTCGGTCTCGCGCTCGCTGATGGTCGACAGCAGCGCGATGGTCTGCACCACCTCGAGCAGGGTCTTGGTTTCGCGCTCCATCATCAGGCCCGCCTCGTCTTCGACCTGACCGCCGCAGCGCTGGGCCATCCACTGGCAAAAGTCCATTACGTTGGACCAGCGCGCAGCCGCTGCCTGCTCGCTGTCCTCCCCGTCATACAAATGCTGCTCGTAGCCGATGTCCTTGAGCCAGTCCATCAAGAGGGCCAGCGCGGCTTCGGCGCCCACCGTGTGGCGGGCCCGGTACTCCAGTTCGTTGACGTAGCGCCCGAACTCGTGCAAAGAGCCCACGGCCTTGCCTGTCAGTACGGCGCCCAGGCTGTGACTGTGCAGGGCTTCAAAGAGGCTGAGCTTGTACTGGCTGGCAAAGCCGCCCAAGGCGGCCAGCGTGGTGTGGCCAATGCCGCGCTTGGGGCTGGTGATGGCGCGCAAAAAAGCCGGGTCGTCGTCGTTGTTGGCCAGCAGGCGCAGCCAGGCGCACAGGTCTTTGACCTCGGCGCGGTCAAAAAAGCTCTGCCCGCCCGAGACCTTGTAGGGGATCTGTGCCTTGCGCAGGGCTTTTTCAAACGGCTTGGCCTGGTGGTTGGCGCGGTAGAGCACGGCAAAGTCTTTCCATTCGCGCCGGCCCTCGCCCGCGCGCAGGCTCTGGATGCGCGCGACCACGCGCTCGGCCTCGTGCTCCTCGTTGTCGCAGTCCATCACCCGCACCGGTTCACCCTCGCCGAGTTCTGAGAAGAGCGTTTTGGGAAACAGCTTGGGGTTGGGGCCGATCACGTTGTTGGCCGCGCGCAAGATGGCGCTGGTCGAGCGGTAGTTCTGCTCGAGCTTGATGACCTTGAGCTGCGCGAAGTCGACCGGCAGCTTCTTGAGGTTGTCCAGCGTGGCGCCGCGCCAGCCGTAGATGGATTGGTCGTCGTCGCCCACGGCTGTGAGCCGCGCGCGCGGGCCGACGAGCAGCTTGAGCAACTCGTACTGGGTGGCATTGGTGTCCTGGTACTCGTCGACCAACACATGGCCCAGGGCCTGCTGCCAGCGCTCACGCACCTCGGTGTGATCGCGCAGCAGCTTCAGGGGCAGGCCGATCAGGTCGTCAAAGTCCACACTTTGGTAGGCCGACAAGCGCTCTTCGTAGCGCGCCATGATGCGCGCAAGCGCCACGTCTTCGGGCCCGCTGGCCTGCGCTTGGGCCTGCGCCGCATTGAGACCCTGGTTTTTCCACAGGCTGATGGTCCACTGCCACTGGCGCGCCGTCGCCGCATCGGTGCTGCCGCCGCAGTCCTTGAGCAAGC
>JBILGP010000030.1:0-9613 GCA_044350985.1 Polaromonas sp.
CCTGCCCGATAGCGTGGCGCGGGTGGTGGCCCAGCGACTGACCGAGCGGCTCGGTCAGTCGGTCGTGGTCGACAACAAGCCCGGTGGCAACGGTGTGGTGGCCTATCAGGCGCTGCTCCAAAGCAGCCCGCAGGACGGACATGCCTTCATCGTCTCCGACGGATCGATGCTCTCGATCACGCCGCTGCTCAACAAGGCGCTGCCCTACAAATATGGCACCGACATCTTGCCGGTCTCGTTGATCGCACGCTCGCCCCTGTTTGTGGTGGCCCACCCCAAGACCGGGGTGTCGAGCCTGCAGGAGTTTGTGGCCCTGGTCAAAGCCAAGCCAGGCGACTACACCTATGGCTCTTCAGGCATCGGCAGCACGCATCACCTGACGATGGAGGCGCTCAAGAGCGCGCTCAATCTTGACGTGCGCCATGTGCCCTTCCGCGGATCGGGGCAGTCGACACCGGCGCTGGTGGGCGGTCAGGTGGACTTCTCGGTGGCTGCGTTGCCTTCGATGCAAGGGTTTGCCAAGGCCGGCCAGGTGCGTGTGTTGGCCAGCAATGCAGCGAGCCGCTCGCCGCAGGCCCCCGAAATCCCGACCGTCTCCGAGATGGTGCCGGGCTTTGACTTTGCGGTGGTCATCGGCGTGATGGCCGCTGCCGGCACGCCCCAGGCGGCGATCAACCGCATCAGCCAGGAAATAGCCGAGGTGGTCAAGCACCCTGAGGTGGTCAAGACCTTCCAGACCGCCGTGATCGACCCGGTGGGCTCCGGTCCTCAGGCCTATGGCCAGGTGATCGTGCGCGAGAACGAGGCGATGGCGCGCGCGGCCAAGGTGGCCAACCTCAAGGCCGAGTAAGGTCGGGCCTAGGTCAAACATCGCCGCGAGGGCGCGGCTCCCACAGTGTTTTGGCTCGTGCTGAGACAGGCAACAGGTGGGAGCGCCGCCCTCGGCGCGATGGGGTCTGCTACTGGCCCGACTCCTTGTAGTAGCCGATCACATCGCCCTGCGTGGTCACGCCCAGGCCGTTAAGCAGGCGGTTGGAGTAGTTGAAGTAGGCGCAGACCTGGTTGACCTCCAGGATCTGCCCGTCGTCGCAGCCGGCCGCGTGCAGCGCGTCGATGTCGGCCTTGACCATGTCGGCCACACCCGTGGTCAGCTTGCCCGCATAGACCAGCAAGGCCAGCTCCTTGCCCTCGAACACCCGCTGCGGCTGCTTTTGTTGCAGCGCGTCCCACACCGCTTGCGCGCGGGGTGCATCGGCCATCAGGCGGCGGGCATTGGCGAAGTGGTGGGTCAGGCTGTAATCGCAGCGGTTGAGCATGCTGACGTAGGAGGCCACCACCTCCAAAAACCAAAAGGGCAGGGTGTTGTCGGGGTTGTGCAGCACGCTGCGGTAGAGCGCGACATGGCCTTCCATGGTGTGCGGGCGCAGGCTGTGCGCCTTCATGACGTTGTCGACCGTGCCGTGCGGGGTCTTGACTTTTTCGTAGGCCGCAGCCAGCGGGCCTTGGGCCTGCTCCAGCGGGACCATGTGTATCCAGGCGGACATCGGCGTTCTCCAGTTCGGTTCAATCCAGGGGCAAGACGCGTGGCGTGCGCGCAAACAGGCGCATCACCATGGGTTCGAAGGAAGACAGCGGCGCGCAGTCATAGTGCGGGTCGATGGCGGCCTGGTCGTAGCGCTCGACAAAGGTCGCTGCCCACTCAAAATGGGGATGGCCGCGCCAGCGCTCGCACGCCCTGGGGTCGGCCAGAGGATGATGCGGCGAGTGGGCATCTTGGAATAGCGCGTGTCGCCGCAGCATCCAATGGTTGCGCTCGCTGACATAGCTGCTCAGCAGTGCAGCCGCAAATTCGCCGTGGCTGTCGGGGCAGGCGATGAAGCCCACATCGTGCAGCAGGCAGACCACGATGTCTTCCTCATCGAGCCCGTCGCGCAGCGCCATCGTGGCCGATTGCAGGCAGTGCCGGTAGTTGTTGACCCGGTAGCCGAACGTGGGGTCGTGCTCGGAGTCGGCGAGCATGCGCAGCACCTGTTTGCCTTGCTGCTCCCGGTAATAGGCTTGGCGCTGGCTCAGCAGCATGTGCCAGTCACTGCGGCTGAAGTCTTCCAGGCTGTTCTTGTCGATATAGCGCCAGTCGGCGCGCATCAGGGGGCTCAGATCGTCTTTCATGGTCGGATCATCAAGTCAGTTTAGGCCGGCTGCACGCAGCCAGGTGTTGGTGGAGTCGCGCCAGGTGTTCAGGGCTTGCTGCGCCTGGGTGTCGGCAGCCAGGGCAGTTTTCCAGGGTTCAAGCGATTCGGGCCACTGCAGGGGGCTGCCCAAGGCCCCCAACAGGCGATCGGCCAGCGGCAGGGTGACCGCAAAGCCGCAGTCGGCCAGTGTCGGCTGCGGCCCTGCCAGATAAGGGCCTGGCCGGGCCACTTGCGCCAAGCGGGTCAGCTTGTCGTGCAGTGCGGCTTGGAGCTGCGGCAACTGGCTGCGCTCCTGCGGCTGGAGGATGAGGGCAAACAGCGCCCGCACCTTGGGCTCGACATGCAGGTCGTGCAAGCGCGCCAGCAGGCGCACCTGCGCGCGCTGCTCAAGGTTTTGCGGCAGCAGCGACCGCTCGGCGTAGCGCTCTTCCAAGTATTCCAGGATGGCTTCAGATTCGGCCAGCACGAAGCCCTGGTCATCAATGGCCGGAATGGTGCCCATGGGCACGATCTTGCGCCAGGCCTCGGATCGGTAGCCACCGGGCGGCTCGCGCTCTTCGAAGGCGATGCCGCGCCAGCACAGGGCCAGCCGCACCTTGGCGGTGTAGGTTGAGACCGGCAGTCCGTAGAGGATCATGAGGCAAAAAATGGGGCGATGTCGTCGCGTGCGTCCCGCGCTGCCACCTCGAGCAAGGCCTGCCCGTGTTCAGGGCGGGCCAGGGCCGAGTGCGAGCCCACTCGCCCGTCGGGAAACTGCTGGCGGTGGTGGAAAGCGTCCAGGTGATTGTCACCGGCATGCAGGCGCGCATAGCCGTCGGGCAGCGGTTGCGGGGGCTGCTCGATGCGGCTGGCCTCACCGACGGGGTAGGCCGAACCGAGCACAGCCATGGCGATCGCCAGCTCGCTCGGGGTGGCATGCATGCCCTCCCAGTGGCCGTAGAGCTCGTGCCTCATCTTGTTGGCGCCCGGATAGTCCCACCAGGATCGCAGCCGGCATTGAGGCGCCTGGCCGCTGCGTTGGCCCAGGCTCCACTGGGCGTAAAAGTCCTGGCAGGCCGCTTGCACGGTCGCGATATTGGCGCCGTGGCCGTTGAGGAAGTAAAAGCGCTCGAAGCCCTGGCTGGCCAGGCTGCTCAGCACATCGCCAACCACGGCCATCAGGGTGGAGGCCCGCAGCGAAATCGTGCCGGCAAAAGCCAGGTTGAACTGCGCTGGCGCCAGGCTCAGGGTGGGGGCGACCAGCCAGGGTCCGTGGCGCGCGGCTTGCTCGGCGATGGCCTGGGCCACCAGCGCGTCAGTGCCGATCGGGCCGCAGGGCCCGTGCTGCTCGGTCGAGCCGACCGGGATGATGATCCCCTTGCAGCCTTCAAGGTAGCGGGCCACGTGCGGCCAAGTCGTTTCAGCAAGACGCATGGGGTTCAACAATCCTCAATCCTGCGTTGGGCCACCTGCACGGCTTTTGGATCTGCCCTGTGCACTGCCTGGTGTTGCGGTCTGCACGGCCGCTGCAAGCCCGACTCGGTGCCTGCGCAGTCGCTGGGCCGCGCCCAACTGTCTGGGCTCAGATCATAATCACCCCTCGTTTTGACCACAGGGGGTGTTTTCCATGAGCGAATCGGTCGCGGGGTCCAGTGCCCTGATCCGCATGCAGGCGGTGGGCAAATCCTTTGGCTCCTTCAAAGCCCTCGATCGCGTCGACCTCGCAGTGGCCAGCGGCGAGAAGATCGTGGTCTGCGGCCCCTCGGGATCGGGCAAGTCCACCTTGATCCGCTGCATCAGCCAGCTTGAAACCCACGACGAGGGACAGATCTGGGTCGATGGCGTCGAGCTTCACGACCGCTCGAGCGAGGGCGCTCATGTGCCGGGTGACATCGGCATGGTGTTTCAGCAATTCAACCTCTTTCCTCACCTGAGCGTGATCGACAACCTGATGCTCGCGCCCATGCGCGTGCGTGGGCTGGGGCGCGAGGAGGCCGAGCAACTGGCCATGCAGTACCTTGACCGGGTGGGGATTGCCGAGCAGGCCCGCAAGTTGCCGGGTCAGTTGTCGGGTGGGCAGCAGCAGCGCGTGGCCATCGCCCGCTCCCTGTGCATGCGGCCTCGCATCATGCTCTTTGACGAGCCCACCTCGGCGCTCGATCCCGAGATGATCCAGGAGGTGCTCTCGGTCATGGAGGGCCTGGCCCGCGACGGCATGACCATGATCTGTGTGACCCACGAGATGGGTTTTGCCCGTCGGGTGGCCGACCGCGTGGTGTTCATGGACCAGGGCCGCGTGGTGGAAGAGGCGCCGCCGGCGGTCTTTTTCAGCGCCCCGCGCAGCGAGCGCTGCCGCAGCTTTCTCGAGCGCATCTTGCACCACTGACCGATGTTGGGATCGGGCAGGCTTTCTGTAGGAGTCGCGCCCTTGCGGCGATCGGGGCTTGAAGCAAAAGCGGCGTCTGAACAGAACGCCGCATCGCGCCGAGGGCGGCGCTCCCACATCTTTCATCCCCGGGGCGTGAGGTTTCTGGTAGGAGCCGCGCCCTCGCGGCGATCGGGGCTTGTTTAGCGCCGGCTCACCGAGGCGCCGACGCCATGCGCCGCTCCAGGCGGCGCACGCCCCAGGAGGTCAGCAAGATGAGCAGCAGGTACTCAAAAACCAGAGCGGTGTAGATCTCCAGCGGCCGGTACTCGGTCACATTGAGCTCGTTGGCGCGGCGGGTCAGCTCCTGCAAGCCGATGACCGAGACCAGCGAGCTCATCTTGAGCACATAGACAAACTGGTTGCCCAGGGCCGGCAAGATGGTGCGGATGGCCTGCGGAAAGACGATGTAGCGGAAGGTGTCGCGGCTCGACAGGCCCAGGGTGTGAGCGGCCTCGCGCTGGCCTTTGGCGACCGACTGGATGCCAGCGCGGAAGATTTCCGACTCGAAGGCCGCATCCGACAGGGCCAGTGAGATCACGCCCGCCGCAAAGGCACCGAACTGCAGGCCGGTGACCATGGGCAGCCCGTAGTAGACCCACAGCAGCAGCACCAGCAGCGGGATGGCGCGAAAGACTTCCACATAGGTGCGCGAGACGGCGCGCAGGGGGCTTGAGCGCGACAGGCCTGACAGCGCCAGCAGCACGCCCAGAATCACCGAGACGATGATGGCGGTGATCGACAGCGCCAGCGTCCAACCCAGGCCTGCGAGCAGGAACTTGAGGTTGGAGGCGCCCTTGTCGGTCAGTGGGTTGATCACATACCAGCCCCAGCTGTACGTGCTGGTGTCGCCGCCGGCGCTGCAGCCGCCCAGCAAAGCGAGCAAGAGCAGGGCCAGCCAGGCGGCCGGTCGCAGGATCATGACGGGCGGATCAGGTGGGCCGGGTGGATCGGGCGATCAGCGGCCGAGCCACTTGGCCTCGAGCGCGTCGAAAAAGCCTTCGGACTTCTTCAGGGCCACCCAGTTGTTGACGAAGATGGTCCACACCGGATCGCCCTGTGGCAGCGGGTAGGCAAACGGACGCTTGTTGCGCAGTTCAGCCTTGGAGATGGTGGTCAGGTTGGGATAGGTCTTGACCAGGGTGGCCGCCTCTACGTTGCTCGTGATGGTGGCGATCGCCCGGCCGGCCAGCACTTCCTGGTAGCCGGTGGCGGGCTTTTCGATCGCGCGCACCGTGGCCTGGGGGAAGTGGGCCTTGGCCTGCTCTTCAAACACGGTGCCCAGCGAGACGGCGATGGTGTTGCCGCTGCGGTTGAGGTCGGCCCAGCTGCCCAAGCGCGCCGCATCGGCTTTGCGGATCACTGGAACGGTACCTGCCTCAATGTAGGGGTCCGAAAAAGCCACGGTCCTGGCCCGGGCCATGCTCAGCGAGGCGCCGGAAAAGATGTCGTAGCGGTTGGCGGTGATGCCGGCCACCAGCGTGGCCCATTCAGCCGGCACCCATTCGACCTTGACGCCCAGATCCCGGGCCAGTTGCTCCATGGCCTCGATATCGAAACCGCGGTAGCTGTTGGTGGCCGCATCGCGGATCGACATGGGGTTGAAGTCCCCGGTGGTGCCCACGCGCAAGGTGCCGCGCTCCATGATGGTTTGCATGCGGCTCTTGGCCGGTGCGCCTTGTGCAGCGGCCGGGTTGTTCAGGGCGGCAAAGGCCACCAACGCAACGGACAGCAGGGTCTTGAACAGTTTCATCGAGGAACCTCTCGGTGTAAGCGTGAAAGGGTGGGCCCATCGCGATTTGGTGGGCCGGATCAGCGGGCTCGCTGAGGGTCGAGCGCGGCTGAGCGCAGGCCTTCGCGAGCGGCCGATGGTAGCAGTTTCTCCTGCGCGCCAGCGGGGAGCCACAGCCATGACCCCGCAGGCCCGCGCTGGCGCGATCGCCTCGCTTGGGTCAGGCCTGGCTTGGCCGCGCTACAGTGGGGGCTGGGCTGCAAGCGCGCAAGGGCGCGCAGTTGCCCTGTCTTTTTTGCCGTGCGCTACAACTTTCTACAACTGGTTCGACAAGGCTTTGCAGGCCACCGGGGCTGGCCGCGCGCCTGGCGCCGGGCTGAGCCTGCGCCGTCTTACGACGCGGTGGTCGTCGGCGGCGGTGGGCACGGGCTGGCCACGGCCTTGCATCTGGCGCGCGACGAGGGTCTGGCCCGGGTGGCGGTGCTCGAGCGCGGCTGGCTCGGTGGGGGCAACACCGGGCGCAACACCACCGTGATTCGATCGAACTACCTGCGCGAGCCCGGGATCCGCTTCCAGGATGAGAACCTGACGCTTTGGCAGCAGCTCAGTGAGCGCCTGGACTTCAACCTCATGGTCAGCCAGCGCGGTCAGATTGAAATCATCCAGACCTGGGCCAAGCTGCGCGATGCGCGTCGGCGCATGCATGCGATGCGCCTGATCGGCGCTGACTACGAGTTGCTCGACGCCGACGCCGTCTACCAGCTCTTGCCCCTGCTGCGCCGTGATGCCAATATGCGCCTGCCCGTGCTCGCTGGCGCCTGGCAAGGCCGCGCTGGCACCGTGCGCCACGATGCGGTGGCCTGGGCGTATGCGCGCGCGGCCAGCGCCGCCGGTGTGGACATCATCGAGAACTGCGAGGTCACTGGCATCGACTGCCAGGGCGATCGGGTACAGGCGGTGCACACCAACCGCGGGCGCATCGCAACCGAGCGCCTGGGCCTGGCGGTGGCCGGCTCGAGCAGCCGGCTGGCCGCGATGGCCGGACTGAGCCTGCCCCTGGAGACACTGACGCTGCAGGCCTTCGTCTCCGAGCCGCTCAAGCCCATGCTCGATGTCATCGTCTCCTGCCCGGCGCTGGGGATTTACCTGAGCCAGTCGGACAAGGGCGAGCTGGTGATCGGCGGTGGTCCCGATGCAGGCCTGTCGTGGACGCAGCGCGGGCAGTTCGGCGTGATCGAGGACTGCGTGGCCAGCTTGGTCGAGTTGTTTCCGGCGCTGGCGCGCGTCAAGCTGATGCGCTCTTGGGGCGGCGCGATCGACTTGTCGGCCGACACCAGCCCCATCCTGTCGCTCACGCCGGTGCAGGGCCTGTGCGTGAGCGCGGGCTGGGGCTCGGGTGGTTTCAAATCCATCCCCGTGGGCGGGCGCAGCCTGGCCCGATTGCTGGCCCGCGGCCAGGCCGACCGATTTGCGACGCCGTTTTCCCTCGAGCGTTTCAGCAGTGGCCGCCTGTTGTTCGAGACGGCCAGCGCGTCGAACCGGTTTTGAGGCGCACACCATGCTTTTGATTGATTGCCCCCATTGCGGCCCGCGCAGCGAGCATGAGTTCATGGGAATGGGCGAGGCCACCGAGCGGCCGGCCGAGCCCGCTGCGCTGGACGATGCCGCTTGGGGCCGCTACCTCTACCACCGCCGCAACCCCGACGCGCCGGTGCTCGAGCACTGGTGGCATGTGCACGGCTGCCGAGGCTGGCTGCAGGTGCAGCGCGATCCGCACACGCAGGCCATCGTGGCCTGTCAGCCTTGCCAGGTGCGCCCATGAGCGGATGGCGCCTGCCTCAAGGGGGGCAACTGGTCGATCGCTCGCGCCCGCTGGGCTTTGAGTTTGAGGGCCGCCGCTTGCAGGGCTTTGCCGGCGACACGCTGGCATCGGCCTTGCTGGCCAACGGCGTGCAACTGCTGGCGCGCAGCTTCAAGTACCACCGCCCCCGCGGCATCGTGGCCGCCGGCTGGGAGGAGCCCAATGCCTTTTTAGGGCTGCAGGCGCCGTGGGCCGAGCCCAATGTGCTGGCCACCACGCAGCCGCTGATGGAGGGCCTGCGCGCGCACGGCCAGCGAGCCTGGCCTGCCCTGGGCTGGGACCTCATGGCCTGGGCCGATGTGCTGCACCCCTGGCTGCCGGCCGGTTTTTATTACAAGGCCTTCAAGTCGCCCGCCTGGGCCTGGCCCTGGTTCGAGCACGCGCTGCGGCATGCGGCCGGTTTGGGCCGAGTGCCGCAGCCCGACGCCTTGGGTGTGCACCAGTCGCCTGCGGTCAGTGGCCACCTGCGCCGGTTTGCCCACGCCGATGTGCTTGTCGTTGGCGCCGGCGTGGCCGGTCTTTGGGCCGCCTGGGCGCTGGCCGAGGCGGGCGCCCGCGTGATTTTGGTTGACGACGCGCCGCTGCCCGGTGGCCGCTGGCTGGACCGGCCCGCAGGCAGTGCGATGCACGCCTGGATCGACCAGGCTGTGCAGGCCCTCGACGCCTGCGAGCGGGTGCAGCGCTGGCCGCTGACCCAGGTGGTTGCCAGGCACGATCACGGCCTGTTTGTGGCCGTCGATCGCAGCGAGCCGGGGCGCGAGCGCATTTGGAAGGTACGCGCGGCCCATGCCCTGCTGGCCACCGGGCAAATCGAGCGACCGCTGCTGTTTGCTGACAACGATCGACCCGGCATCATGCTGGCCGGTGCGGTCAGCAGCTATTTGCACCGCTGGGCGGTCGCGCCCGGCCAGCGCATGGTGCTGGCCGCCAACAACGACGTGGCTTGGCGCGCGGCCTTTGAGGCCCACGATGCCGGGGTGCAGGTGCTGGCCGTGGCCGATGCGCGCAGCCAGGTGTCACCTCTTTTGCTCGAGCAGGCTCAGGTACGCGGTCTGCCGGTGCACCTTGGTGCGCGCGTCAAGGCCGTGCGTGGTCGCTCCGCGCTGCGCGCGGTGGCCTTGGGTACCGACGCGGGTGCGCAGCTTTGGCACGAGGCCGATCTGCTGGCTGTCTCCGGGGGCTGGAGCAGTGCGCTGGCCCTGCATGCGCAAGGCGGCGGCGCCAGTGCTTACGACCAGCAACTGCACGGCATGGTGCCGGTGGCGGCTACCGACGCGCCGACTTGCATCGGCTCTGTCACGGGCGCGCAGGGCAGCCGCGCCTGCCTGGCCTCGGCCGAACGGGCGGCCGCCGAGTTGGCTGCCAGCCTGGGCTTGCGCCTGCCGCGCTTGCCCGCGCCGCCCCAAGACCCTGAGTGGGCCGAA
>JBILGP010000433.1:0-2807 GCA_044350985.1 Polaromonas sp.
AGAAACCCGGGCTGGTGTTTTTGCGCGGGGCCTTGATGGCGCTCTCCAGTGCCGTGGCTTTTGTCAGCTTGAGCCACATGGCGGTGGCCGAGTTTTCAGCCATCATGATGCTCACGCCGATGGCCCTGGCCCTGGCGTCAGCCATGGCGCTCAAGGAGCATGTGTCGTGGCAGCTTTGGCTCTTGCTGGCCGGCGCGCTCTCGGGCGCCCTGATGGTGGTTCAACCCGGCTCTGCCAACCTGGCCTGGGTCACGCTTTTGCCGCTGCTGTTGATTGCACTGAACGTGGCCTATCAGTTGCTCACCGCTCATCTGGCGCCCGATGTCGAGGCGGGCACCATGCATTTTTATTCGGGCCTGGTGTCGATTTTCTTGGTCAGCCTGGCCATCCCCTGGGGCTGGCAGTGGCCGCCGAGCTGGGAGATCTGGGCCTTGTTGCTGCTGCTGAGCCTGTTCAGTGCAGTCGGCCACTACATGCTGATTCTGGCTTACGGCCTGGCCAGCCCCGGAACGCTCTCACCCTTTTTGTACTTTCAGCTCGCCTTCGCCACCTTGGCCGGCTGGCTGGTGTTCTCGCACGCGCCCAATGGCTGGGCCTGGGTGGGCATGGCCTTGATCGCCTTGTGCGGCATCGTCAGCACCCGCCTGCCCGGGCCGCGCTCGCGCCTGCCGGCTGAGACCGAGCCCCAGCTTTGAGGCAAGCGGCCCAGGGTCATGGACAAGCTCAAGCAGATCGAGTCCTTCGTGGCTGTGGCCGTCAAGGGCAGCCTGACGGCTGCGGCCCTGGCCGAAGGGGTGGCGCCAGCCATCATCGGGCGGCGTCTCGATGCGCTGGAGGCCCGGCTGGGCGTCAAGCTGCTGCTGCGCACCACCCGGCGCATCAGCTTGACGCACGAGGGCAGCGCCTTTTTGGAAGATTGCCAGCGCCTGCTGGCCGACTTTGCCAACGCCGAGGCCAGCGTCTCGGCCGGTGGCGTCAAGGCCAGCGGGCACTTGCGCATCACCGCGCCGGCCGGGTTTGGCCGCCGCCATGTGGCGCCCTTGGTCGCCCGCTTTCGCCAGCAGCACGCCGATGTGACCATCTCGCTCAATCTGAGCGATCGGGTGGTCGATCTGGCCGGTGAGGGCTTTGACTGCGCGGTGCGCGTGGGTGACCTGCCCGACTCGTCGCTGGTGAGCGTGCGCCTGGCCGACAACCGCCGCTTGTGCGTGGCCACGCCCGCCTACCTGCAGCGCCGCGGCGTGCCGGCCGCGCCGGCCGATCTGGTGCGCCACGACTGCCTGGTGCTCTCCAGCGACGCCTCGCAGACCCGGGGCTGGGCCTTCAGCGTCCAGGGCGAGGTTCAGCATGTCAGGCTCAATGGGCCCTTGGACTGCTCTGACGGTCAGGTGCTGCACGACTGGTGCCTGGCCGGCTACGGCATTGCCTGGCGCAGCACCTGGGAGGTGCAGGCGCAGATCGCGACGGGCGCTTTGGTCGAAGTCTTGCAAGACTTTGCCGCGCCCCCCAATGGCATTTATGCGGTGTTTCTGCAGCGCAAGCATCTGCCGCTGCGTCTGCGGCTGTGGATCGACTTTCTCAAGCACCACTACGCCCAGCCCGATTTCTGGCGGGCCCGGGCCGCAGCCGGCTCTTGAGCCTTGCCCTTGGGCGCGCTGCGTCTGTAGGGCGGGGACTTAAAATCCGCGCATGATTGCCGTCAAACAACAATTGCTGGCGGCTTTGGCCGCTGAAGTCGACAAGCGCCTGCCCGGGGCCGGTGCCAAGGCGGTTTTCGAGACCCCCAAGGCTGCGGCCCACGGCGATCTGGCCAGCAACATGGCCATGCAGTTGGCCAAGCCGCTCAAGGCCAATCCCCGTCAGCTCGCTGAGGACCTGAAGGCGGCACTCATGGCCCAGCCGGCCTATCAGCAGTGGGTGCAGGCCATCGAGATCGCGGGGCCGGGCTTTATCAACTTTCGCCTCAAGCCCGAGGCGCGCCAGCAGGTCGTTGCAGAGGTCTTGCGAGCCGGCACCGGCTTTGGCTGCAAGAGCCCCAACGGCCAGAAGATGCTGGTGGAATTTGTTTCGGCCAATCCCACGGGCCCCTTGCACGTCGGTCACGGCCGGCAGGCGGCCCTGGGCGACGCGATCTGCAATCTGTTTGAGACCCAGGGCTGGGCGGTCAGCCGCGAGTTCTACTACAACGACGCCGGCGCCCAGATCAACAACTTGGCCAGCAGCACGCAGGCACGGGCCCGGGGCTTGAAGCCCGGTGATGCGCAGTGGCCCGAGGCCGCCTACAACGGCGACTACATTGCCGACATTGCCGCCGACTTTCGCGCCGGCAAGACCGTCACCGCCGACGACCGCGAGGTGCGCGCCAGCGGCGACATTGAAGACTTGCAGGCCATCCGCGAATTTGCCGTGGCCTATCTGCGCCGCGAGCAGGACCTGGATCTCAAGGCCTTCTCGGTGCGCTTTGACCACTTTTACCTGGAGTCGAGTCTGTACACCTCGGGCCGTGTCGAGGCCGCGGTGCAGCGCTTGCAGCAGGCGGGCAAGACCTATGAGCATGAGGGCGCGCTGTGGCTGCGCTCGACCGACTACGGCGACGACAAGGACCGCGTGATGCGCAAGTCCGACGGCAGCTACACCTATTTCGTCCCCGATGTGGCCTATCACCTGGCCAAGTGGGAGCGCGGCTACACCCGGGCCATCAATATTCAGGGCATGGACCACCACGGCACGATCGCGCGTGTGCGCGCCGGCTTGCAGGCCGCCGGCGTGGGCGTGGCCGAAGGCTATCCCGACTATGTGCTGCACAC
>JBILGP010000434.1:0-2804 GCA_044350985.1 Polaromonas sp.
GTTGCCCACGCGCACAATGCCGCGGTCTTGCAGCTTGGTCTGCGCCGCTGGCGTGCGCAAGAAGGCCTGAACCTCCTCTGAGAGCTTGTTGACGATGGCCTGCGGCGTGCCGGCGGGGGCCATGAGCCCGTGCCAGGGCTTGACATCAAAACCGCTGACGATCTCGCGCACCAGGGGTAAATCAGGGGCGAAGAAGGCGCGCTCGGAGCCGGCCACGCCAAGGGCGCGCAGCTTGCCCGCCTGCACCTGCGGCCAGCTGGTGGTGGCCGCGTCCATGGCGGCGACCACCTGCCCGCCCAGCAGGTCAGACATCATCGGCGAGGAGCCCTTGTAGGGCACATGCAGCATCTTGGTGCCGGTCTTTTGCAAAAACAGCTCCATCGCAATGTGCAAAGACGACCCGACACCCGAGGAGCCGTAGGCCAGCTTGCCGGGATTGGCCTTGAGATAGGCGACGAACTCGGTCATGGTCTTGGCCGGCACCTTGTCGGCGTTGACCACCAGCACCAGCGGCGTCACGCCAATCAGGCTGATGGCCGAGAAATCCTTGACCGCCTGATAAGAAAAGGCCTTGGGCTGCAGGGCCGGGTTGATCGCATTGGCGGCAATATTGCCCATGCCTATCGTGTAGCCGTCCTTGGGCGACGAGGCCAGCAGGCCCAGCCCCAGCGCCGAGCCCGCACCCGGCTTGTTGTCCACCGTCACCGGCTGACCCCATTTGGACTGCAGGTGCTCGGCCACCAAGCGTGCCATGGCGTCGGCCGCCCCGCCCGGAGGCACCGGCACGATGAGCCGGATCGGCTTGTTGGGATAGGACGCGGCGTCCTGCGCCTGCGCCTGCGCCGATGCCAGCGCCAGGCCCAGCATGGCGGCCACAAGATAACGTGTTTTCGACAAAAGTCGCATGGTGGTCTCCTCGGTTGAAATCAGGACCCCGCCTTCGGGGCGATGTATTGCCACAAGGTTGGCAGTGGCTCGATCCCCAGGCCGGCACCTTGGGGCATTTCAAAAAACCCTTGCCGGCAGCACATGGCCGTGTCCATGTAGGACAGGTTGCGATCGAGCACCGTGTGCTGGTATTCGTGCCAGGGCACATTGGGCAAGGCAGCGGCCGCGTGCAAGCTGGCCGCCTGGTAGATGCCCATGCCTATGCTGGCGTGGGGCATGACCCGCATGTGAAAGGCGTGGGCCATGCGCCCGATCTGCATGAACTGACTGATGCCGGTGTGGCCCATCTCGGGCTGCACGATGGACATCGCCCGATTTTGCATCCGCTGGCGCACTTCAAACACCGTGGCCAGTTCCTCACCCAAGGCCAGGGGCACACGGCTGTGGCGGGCCACCTGCACCTGACCCTCCTGGTCTTCGGGCGCGCAAGGCGCTTCCACGAAGAGCGGGCGGTAGGGCAGCAGGCGATCGATCAACTGCAGGGCCTCATGGGCGGTGAACTTCCAGTGCAGGTCGACCATGAGTTCGACCTCCTGGCCCAGTGCCTCGCGCAGGGCCCGCATCTCCTCGACGATGCCATCAAAAGACACCACCGCGTGGTATTTGAAGGCCCGAAAACCCTGCGCCCGCCACTGCTCGGCCACCGCCACCCGCTGCGCCAGCGTCTGCCCCGGCAGCCCCGATACATAGGCCGGCAGGCGCTGCTGGCGCTGCCCGCCCAGCAGCTTGACCACAGGCTGGCCCAGCAGCTTGCCGTGCAGATCCCACAGACCGATGTCAAGCGCTGCCATCGCATCGATAAAGTAGCCGCCAAAGTGGCCGCGCACGCGCATCAGGTCGTAGAAGTCTTCGCCGATCGTGGTGACATCGCGCGGATCGCGGCCGAGCAGCAAGGGCCCGAGCACATCATCGATGATGGCCGCGGTTGCCTGCGGCGCAATGATGCCGTAGGTCTCGCCCCAGCCGATGGTGCCGTCTTCGGCGGTGAGCTTGACCAGCACCGACGAATCGCGCGTGGGGTACAAGGTTCGGTTGCCGCCCCTGACCACATAGCCGCGCTCGGTGACTTTCTCGCCCGCGCCCAAAGGCCCCAGATAGGGCGTCTCGCGCGGCAGGCTGACGATGATCGATTCGACCTTTGTGATGACGGGGTGCGCGCTCATACGGTCTCCATGTCGATGCGCCGTCCCTGCGCATCAAACAGGTGCAGGCACGAAGGCTTGAACTGTAAGCCCACCGGCTCACCGAGCGCGCAGGCGGCCTGGCCTTCGACCTTGACCTGCAGCCGCTGCGCACCAAGCTGCACATGCACCAGCGTTTCGCTGCCCAGATGCTCGTTCATGCGCACCAGGCCGCGCAAGGGCGCGCCATCGGGCGCGCACAGCTGCACATGCTCGGGCCGAACGCCCAGACTCAGCGCCTCGGCGGGCGCCAGGCCCGCGCGCTCGGCCAAGGCCCACTGACCGCCCTCGGCCGTTTGCAGCTGCAACACGCCCGCAGGTCCTGCGCGCAGCGTGGCGGGCAGAAAATTCATCTTGGGCGAGCCGATGAAGCCGGCCACGAATTGATTGACCGGCCGCTGGTAGAGCTCAAGCGGCGCGCCGCACTGCTCGATGCGCCCGTCGCGCAGCACCACAATTTTGTCGGCCAGCGTCATGGCCTCCACTTGATCGTGCGTGACGTAGATGAAGGTGGCGCCCAGTTGCGTGCGCAATTGCGCCAGCTCGATGCGCATGTCCACACGCAGCGCCGCATCGAGGTTGGACAACGGCTCGTCGAGCAAAAACAGCTTGGGGCTGCGCACGATGGCCCGGCCGATGGCCACGCGCTGGCGCTGGCCGCCCGACACATCCTTG
>JBILGP010000435.1:0-2798 GCA_044350985.1 Polaromonas sp.
CTCGAGCGCCTCAGGCGCTTGCGTCGCCAATTCACGCAGCATCCGCTTATTGGCGCGCGCGGCCTGCGGGGCCAGCTCACTCATCTGCACCGCCAGCCGATCGGCCGCGCCCGCCAGCGCGGCAGCCGGCAGCACCTCGTGCAAAAAGCCGCGAACATGCAGTGTGGGCGCATCCAGAACCTGGGCTGCCAGCAGCATGGCGCGAGCGGTCGACTCGCCCACCGCACGCGCCACCAGAGCCGCTTCGCGCGGGGCCATCGGGAAACCCAGGCGAGCGATCGGCGCGCCAAAACGCGCGCCCTCGCTGGCCAGCCGAAGGTCGCAGCAGGAGGCGATTTCCAGGCCCGCGCCCATGCAGTTGCCCTCGATCTGCGCGACGATGGGTACATCGCATGCAAGCATGGCCGACAGGCCGCCCCAGACATCGCCCTCATGAAAGTCGCGCAGGCTCTCGCTGTGAAAGCGAAAGTCGGCGTACTCGGCAATGTCGCCACCGGCACAAAAATGCCCGTCCTCGCCCCGCACCACCACCACCCGCACGCCAGGGTCGACCTGCAGCCGCAAAAAAATCTGGCGCAACTGACGCCACATCGCACGCGTCATGGCATTCATGCGCGAGCGGTGGCGCAGCACGATCTGCGCCACCGGGCCTTGGCTCGAGCAAACCAGCTCAGCGTCCATGCCGCCCCTGCAGCGCAGTCGTCATGGGGCAAACGCCTCAGTCGAGCTTGGCGCCCGAGGCCTTGACCACGGCCGCCCAGCGTTTGACTTCGGCACTGACAAAGCTGCCGAACTGAGCGGGCGTGAAGGCGCCGAAATCGGCACCATTGGAGGCCCAGACGGCCTTGAGCTCATCGGTGGCGGTGGCCCGGCGCAATTCTTCGACGATGCGCGTCTGCACATCGGCCGCCAACCCCTTGGGCGCCCAAATGCCGTACCAGGTGGTCACGGTGTAGTCAGGCAGGCCCAACTCGGCCGCGCTCGGCACGTCCGGGAAAGCGGGATTGCGCTTGTTGCCCGAGACCATAAGGGCCTTGATGCGCCCGCCCTTGATGTGCTGGGCCGACGAACCCAGGCCGTCGAACATCATGTCCACGTTGCCGGCAATCAGGTCCTGCAAGGCCGGGCCAGCGCCGCGGTAGGGAATGTGCGTGATGAAAGTCTTGGTCTGCTGCTTGAACAGCTCGCCGGCCAGATGGTGCGAGGTGCCAGCGCCGGCCGAGCCGTAGTTGAAGCGCCCCGGAGACTTGCGCACCCGCTCCAAGAACTCCTTGAAGTCGCCCGCGTGGTTCTTGGGGTTGACCACCACCACCTGCGGCACATTGGCCATCAGGGCCAGGGGGACGAAGTCTTTTTCGATGTCGTAATCGAGCTTGGGGTACATCGACGGTGCGATCGCATGGTGCACTGCGCCCATGAACAGGGTGTAGCCGTCGGGCGCGGCCTTGGCCGCAATGCCTGCACCCAAGGTGCCGCCGGCGCCGCCGCGGTTGTCGATCACCATCTGACGGCCAGTGAGCTTGGCAAACTGCGCCGACAAAGGCCGCGCAAACGCATCGGTGCCGCCACCGGCCGGAAAAGGCACCACCAAGGTCACGGGCTTGGTCGGCCAGGCCGACTGGGCCCAGCCGCCCAGGCTCACGGTGGCCAGCGTGGCTGCCGAAGATCTCAGCACGGTACGCCGGGAAATTTCAGGCTTCAAATGCGTCATGTGGTCTCCTGTCTAAAAAATGGGGCGAGGCCCTGTCTTGTGTACTGACGGTGCATGCGGTCGGCCCACGCCTGTCAGCCTGCACTGGGCCTGGGGTGCGCGCGGGCGCAATTGTCGGCGCACGACGCGCCTGAGTGCTGCACGGGGTCATCGCCCGGCTTGCGATGCCCGGCGCCCAGACCACCACCACAAAACGCCGCCGGCCAACGCCATGGGCACGCACAACCATTGGCCCATGGTCAGACTCAGGGGCAGAGAGCCGATAAAGTCATCGGGCTGCCTGAAATACTCGGCAACGAAGCGCAGGCAGCCGTAGCCCATTAAAAAGGCGGCCGACACCCGGCCCATGGGCGGGCCTTTTCTGGCCAACAACCAAAGCAGGACAAACAGCAGCAAGCCTTCGAGCAAGAACTGATAAATCTGCGAAGGATGGCGCGGCTGCAGCGAGCCGCTGCCCGGAAACACCATGGCCCAGGGCAGATCGGCCGGCGCCGCCCTGCCCCACAGCTCGCCGTTGATAAAGTTGCCCAGGCGGCCGGCCGCAAGACCGGTGGGCACGCAGGGCGCAATCAGGTCCATCACCTGCAACCAGGGGCGCCCGCGCGAATAGGCAAACCAGCCTTGTGCCACCAGCACGCCCAGCAGGCCGCCATGAAAGCTCATGCCGCCTTGCCAGACCGCCAAAATTTCCAGCGGATGGCTCAGGTAGTAGCCCGGCTTGTAAAACAGACAGTAGCCCAGGCGCCCGCCCACCACCACCCCAAGCACGCCCAGAAACAGCAAATCCTCCACATCGCGCGCGCTCCAGGGCGCCGGTGTGGTGATGGACGCGTAGGGCGGGTGTTTCAGGCGCTGGCGGGCCAGCAGGAGAAATAACCCAAAGGCCGCCAGGTAGGTCAGGCCGTACCAGTGGATGGCCAGCGGCCCAATTTGCAGGGCCACGGGGTCGATAGAGGGGTGCATCAGCATGGTCGGCGATTGTAGGAGTCGGGGTCCGGGTGCGGGTTGTGGTTTGGGTTCGGGGGGTGGGCATCGCAGGGGGTAGCCCCCCGGCCTCATGCTGGGGTACCAGAAATCGGCCGGGGAG
>JBILGP010000436.1:0-2790 GCA_044350985.1 Polaromonas sp.
ATGCTGCGCTGCAGGTCGAGCAGGCGGCCGGGGGTGGCCACCACCAGGTTGGCGTTTTGCAGCTTGGCAATTTGCAGCTGATAGGGGATGCCGCCGACCACGTTGGCGATGCGCAAGCCCCTGCAATTGCGCACCAGATCGATCGCGTCGGCACACACCTGCTGGGCCAACTCGCGGGTGGGACACAAAATCAGCGCGCCGGGCGTGGCCGGCTTGAAATGGCGCGGATTGGTCGGGTCCTTGCGCTTGGGTCGCTTGGGCGCCGGCTCACCAAGCGCGGTGGCTTCGGCGCTCAGTCGGGCCCATTCGGCCGCCTCCTGCTCGGCCTGCGCCTGTTGCTGCAGCAGCAAGGTGTGCAAGACCGGCAGCAAGAAGGCGGCGGTCTTGCCGCTGCCGGTCTGGCTCGAGACCATCAGGTCCGTCGACTGACTGCCCAGCCCGCTCATGGCCCGCGGGATCGTGGCCTGCTGCACCGCCGTCGGCTGGACAAAGCCCAGATCGGCCACCGCCTGCAGCAACTGCGGCGCCAGGCCCAAGGCCTCAAACGCGCTGGGCTCGGCGGCCTGCACCGGGGTATCGGCCTGCCCTGCCACGTCAAGATCAGGCGCGCACAACTGGGCGTCGCGCACTTCGAATGCGTCCGTCATCGTTTATTTCTCACAGTGATACCGCGCGGGGCGCAAGGCCTGATCGCGCAGTTCAAAACCTTCGCGCTGCGAAGGCCTCGTTGGGTGGTTAATCAAACATCAACCATCAAACGATACGACGACCGATTGGGCGTCACGGTCTTCCTGCGAAAGACCTGGGGTGTGAGGCGGATGTACAAGAGCGGTGCCGCAAGGCGCCGAACCGACGGATTATGGCACAGCCTCGGGTTTTCCCGGATCCATGTCATACCCGACTGCGAGAGTCGGTTGAGAGCCGGTCTGGACGCATGTACCGGGATCACGCAAAATAGTTCGCATGCACTTGCATGCGCACATGCTGCCCATCGCACTGAGCGCTCTGGGCTTTTACCTGCTGTCTGGAGCCAACGGCCTGTTGTTCCATTGGGCCGACTACGACCAAGGGGTCAGCTGGGTGTACTTGCCCAGTGGGCTGCGGCTGGCTCTGGTGCTGTTGCTTGGCGGCTCCGGGGCCGTCGGCGTGATGGTGGGCACTTTCTGCTCGGGGCTGCACGAGCCAACGCCGCTTGCGGTCAATGCGGCAGCGTCTGTCATCTCCGGCGCCGCGCCCTGGCTGGCCCACTGGATCTGCAAGCGATCGATGCAGATCGAGCCCAACCTGAGCAACCTGACGGCTCGCCGCCTGCTGCAAATGGCGCTGATCTTCTCCCTGATCAGCGCCGTCTTGCACCAGGCCCTGTACGTGCCCACCGGCCTGAGCGAGAGCTTCATCAAAGGCAGCGCCGTCATGGCCGTCGGCGACTTTGTGGGCTGCCTGATGGTGCTCTACGGGCTCAGGATCGTCATCGGCCTGAAGATGCGGCGCACGTGATGCGCGTCACTTGACGCGGTTTCAACTGCGCGCAGCCCTCAGCGGCCCTCCACCCACGCCGCCTCCAGCCAATGCCAGCGCCCGGGCACGATGGGCCAGGCGATGAGTTGGGTGCCCAGGCCTGGCGGCAGCACCTGCTCGGTGTGGTGGTCCAGCCATTGGCCTTGGGCCTGCACCGACGCAAACAAGGCCGACTGGGGCAGGTCCTGGCCCGACTGGGCCGTCCAGTCCTGGCTCCAACAGGTGGCGCGGCGCCAGTCGGCAGTGCCCGGCCCAGAGAGGCGGTCGTGCACACTGCCCCAAAGCCGGCCGCGCATGCGCTGCCGGATGCCGCGCATGCGCCGGGCCGTCACATCGAGGCTGCGGGTGTAGATCGAATCGAGTCCGAGGAAGTTGTCAAACAGCACGCAAGCCCGGGGCTGGGCGGCCAGGGCGCGATCGAGCAGTTCGTGCACATCGCCACACAAAAAGTCCAGTTGAACTGCATGGCGGCGCAAGGTGGCGCCGTGGCGCAACCTGAAGAGGCGCGGCGCCCAGGGGTCGATGTCGACCAGCAAAATCGATTTGAAGCGCGCCAAAAAGGCGGGCGACATCATCCAGCCGGCACTGCCGCCGAGCAAGATGAGCTCCTGGGGGATGTCCGGTGCTGCGTCGATCGAGGCCATCCACCGGGCCAGCCGATCGCCGGTGGCGGCCCAGCGCTGGCGTGCCATCCAGGCGCGCGCGTGCCAATGCCAGTCGCTTGCAGAAGTCATGGACGCGATGGTAGCGGGCTGCTGCGCGGGCCATCCATCCCAAGGCCGACGCGCCGGCTGCGGGTAGGATGTGTCACTTTGCTCCATCAGCCAGCCATGCCAGAGACACACAACACCCAAGTCATCGTGGTCGGCGCAGGGCCCGTGGGCCTGACGTTGGCCTATGGCCTGGCCCGGGCCGGGGTGGCGGTCACTGTGATCGAGACCGAGCCGGCCATCTCGCGCCAACTGCGCGCCTCCACCTTCCATCCGCCCACCCTGGACCTGCTCGATGCCTGGGGCATCACGCCGCAGCTCATTGCCAGCGGCCGCATCACGCCGACCTGGCAGATCCGGCTGCATGAAACCGGCGAGCATGTGACCTTTGACCTGTCGGTGCTTGCCCAAGACACCGCCCACCCCTACCGACTCCAATGCGAGCAGTCGGTGCTCAGCCAGGCGCTGGCCGAGCGCCTGCACACGCAGCCGCAGGTGCGACTGCTGCGCAGCGCCACCGCCGCCGATGTGGGGCAATGCGGCACACGCGCCTGGGTCGAGG
>JBILGP010000437.1:0-2786 GCA_044350985.1 Polaromonas sp.
GCTAGGAAAAGACGACGGCGCAATGACATCGAGCGATCCTCCATGAAAAAAGGCCTGCTAGGGGCAGTCTGCATCAGTCCGTTTTGTCATTGCGATTGCCACGTCGCTTCCCTCCTCGCAATGACATAAGCGTGGCAATCCAAAAAACGTCGATCAATTAAAGGCTTATGGATCGCCACGTCGCTGCGCTCCTCGCGATGACGCGGTTTTGAAGGCCTTGCCTAGCAGGCCTCGAACGCTATTTTTTATCGCGCAGCTCGCGCCGCAGGATTTTGCCCACCGGCGTCTTGGGCAGCTCGGTACGGAACTCCACCACCTTGGGCTGCTTGTAGCCGGTGAGGTTGGCGCGGCAATGCTCGCGCACCTGCTCCTCGGTGAGCGCCGGGTCTTTCTTGACGATGACCAGCTTGATCGCCTCGCCTTGCTTGTCGTCGGGCACGCCCACGCAAGCGGCCTCGAGCACACCGGGCAGCATGCCCACCACGTCTTCGATCTCGTTGGGGTAGACGTTAAAGCCGCTGACCAAGATCATGTCTTTCTTGCGGTCGACGATCTTGAAGAAGCCCTCGGAGTCGACGACGCCGATGTCACCGGAGCGGAAGTAGCCGTCGGCCGTCATCACCTTGGCGGTCTCTTCGGGGCGCTGCCAGTAGCCGGCCATGACCTGCGGACCTTTGATCGCGATCTCGCCGGTCTGGCCTGCGGCCACTTCATGGCCTTCGTCGTCGAGCAGCTTGAACCAGGTGCTGGGAATGGGCACGCCGATGGTGCCGGTGAACTTCCGGCTGGTCACCGGGTTGCAACTGGCCGACGGCGAGGTTTCAGACAGGCCATAGCCTTCGCAGATCGGGCAGCCGGTTTTCTCCAGCCAGAGCTTGGCCACCGCGCTTTGCACCGCCATGCCGCCGCCGAGCGAGACCTTCAGGTGCGACCAGTCGACCTTGCCGAAATCGGGGTGGTTGGCCAGCCCATTGAACAAGGTGCTGACCGCGGGGAACATGTGGATGCGGTGATTGGCGAGCTCCTTGAGCACAGCCGGCAGATCACGCGGGTTGGGGATGAGGATGTTCTTGGCGCCCGAGCGCATGCCCAGCATCATGTTCACCGTGAAGGCGAAGATGTGATAGAGCGGCAGCGCGCACACATAGGTGGGCTGCTCGCCTTCGGGGATGGCGGCCATCGCTGGCGCATTCCAGGCTTCGGACTGCAGCAAATTGGCGATGATGTTGCGATGCAGCAGCACCGCGCCCTTGGAGACGCCCGTGGTGCCGCCGGTGTACTGCAGCACCGCGACATCGTCAGGGGTGAGCTCGGGCACTTGCAGCGGCGCGCGCGCGCCCTGCGCCACCGCATCGTTGAACGGTACCGCCCGCGGCAGGTTGAAGGCCGGCACCAGCTTCTTGACCTTGCGCACCACGTAATTGACGATGGCACCCTTCAAAAAGCCCAAGCGGTCGCCCATGGTGGCCAGCACCACGTGCTGAACCGGCGTGCGGGCGATGCATGCCTCGAGTGTGGCGCCAAAGTTCTCAAGAATGACGATGGCCTTGGCGCCGCTGTCCTTGAGTTGGTGCTCGAGCTCGCGCGCGGTATAGAGCGGGTTGACATTGACCACCACAAAGCCGGCGCGCAAGATGGCGGCCACTGCCACCGGGTACTGAGGCACATTGGGCATCATGATGGCCACGCGATCGCCCTTGGCCAGACCCAGACCCTGGAGATAAGCCGCAAAGGCGCGCGAGACGCTGTCGATGTAGGAGAAGCCAAACTCCTTGCCCAGAAAGCTGTAGGCGGTTTTGCCGCCATGCTTTTGAAAGCCCTCTTCGAGCAGGGCCACCAGGGAGCGGTACTGGGAGGCGTCAATATCGGCCGGCACGCCCGGTGGGTAGGCTTGCAGCCAGGGGCGATCGGCGGTCGGTGTGCTCATGTGCGGTTCCTTCTTGTTTTGTTCGTGTGCCACAGGCGACTCGGCCCTGCCCGAGTATGCCTGCCCGCCTGCGGCACCAGGGGCGCTGATTATTCGATGGCCTTGCCCATGTCTTCAATGACTTTTTTCGCGTCCCCAAAAACCATCATGGTTTTATCCAAATAAAACAATTCGTTGTCCAAACCCGCGTAGCCAGCAGCCATGGAACGCTTGTTCACAATCACGGTCTTGGCCTTGTAGGCCTCCAGAATGGGCATGCCGTAAATCGGGCTGCCCTTGACGTGCGCTGCCGGATTGACCACATCGTTGGCGCCCAAGATGATGGCCACATCGGCCTGGCCGAATTCGGCGTTGATGTCTTCCATCTCAAAGACCTGGTCGTAAGGCACCTCGGCCTCGGCCAGCAACACATTCATGTGACCGGGCATGCGGCCGGCCACCGGATGGATGGCGTATTTGACGTTGACGCCTTTTTCGGTGAGCTTTTGCGCCAGCTCCTTGACCGCGTGTTGCGCGCGAGCCACTGCCAAGCCGTAGCCGGGCACGATGATCACGCTCTCGGCATTGCCCAAGATAAACGCCGCATCGTCGGCCGAGCCGCTCTTGGCGGTGCGCTGCACCGCAGAGCCTTGCGCCGCCGAGCCCGCATCGCCGCCAAAGCCACCCAAGATGACGTTGAAGAACGACCGGTTCATGGCCTTGCACATGATGTAGCTCAGGATCGCGCCCGAAGAGCCCACCAGAGAGCCGGCCACGATCAGCATGCTGTTGTTCAGGCTAAAGCCAATGCCCGCCGCCGCCCAGCCCGAGTAGCTGTTGAGCATAGACACCACCACCGGCATGTCGGCCCCGCCGATGG
>JBILGP010000439.1:0-2764 GCA_044350985.1 Polaromonas sp.
CAAGTCCCAAGCCTGCGATGGCTTGATTGCGGTGGGCGGCGGCTCGGCCATCGATTGCGCCAAGGGCGTGGCCATTGCGGCAACGCACGAAGGCCCGCTCAAGACCTACGCCACGATTGAAGGCGGATCACCCAAGATCACCGAGCGCGTGGCCCCCTTGATTGCCGTGCCCACCACCGCCGGCACCGGCAGCGAGGTGGCACGCGGCGCGATTTTGATCATTGACGATGGCCGCAAGCTGGGCTTTCATTCCTGGCACATCGTGCCCAAGGCCGCGATTTGCGATCCCGAACTGACCTTGGGCCTGCCGGCTCAGTTGACGGCCGCCACCGGCATGGACGCGATCGCCCATTGCATGGAAACCTTTATGGCCGCGCCCTTCAATCCGCCGGCCGATGGCATCGCGCTCGACGGCCTGCAGCGGGCGTGGGCCCATATTGAGCGGGCGACCCGAAACGGTGCAGACCGCGAGGCACGCCTGAACATGATGAGCGCCTCGATGCAGGGGGCGATGGCCTTTCAAAAAGGCCTGGGCTGTGTCCACAGCCTGAGCCACAGCCTGGGCGGCGTCAACCCGCGCCTGCACCACGGCACGCTCAACGCCATGTTCTTGCCGGCCGTGGTGCAGTTCAATGCCTCGGCCCAGTCCGTGCAAAAGGACGACCGCCTCAGGCGCATGGCCCAGGCCATGGGCCTGGAAAGCGGCGGCGATGTCGCACAAGCCATCGTGGACATGAACGCCCGCCTGGGCCTGCCCAAGGGCCTGGCGGCCATGGGCGTGACCGAAGCCCTGTTCGAGCCGGTCATCACCGGCGCCCTGGCAGATCATTGCCACAAAATGAACCCGCGGCTGGCCAGCCCAGAGGACTACCGACAGATGCTGGTGCAGAGCATGTAGCTTGCTAGTGAGAGCCTAGGTTGTAGCGCGCTCTTCAAACCAGCACTGCCGCCCAGCGGCGGGCATCGGACTGGCCCAGTTCAAACGCCTGGGCCACCGTGGTTTGCGGCCGGCAGTCCCAAGTGGAGACAGGCACTTTGCAGCTCGGTTGCCAGTAGGTGCGGCCTTGCCATTGGAACAAGCTCGGCAGTTTGGGATAAAAGCGCGTGAGCAGCACCAGTGTGGAGGCCCTTTCCTCGGCCGTTTGCTGAGGAACTGGCGCGTTGTCGACGTAGCCGCCGTCGAGAGCCCAGCGATCAAAGAGCAGGCGAGCTTTCATGAATGGTGGCGCGGCCGCCGCGGCGCTCAGAAGTTCACGGGCCTCTGCGGCCTGGGCGCAGGCCTTGAGGCTGTAGAAGGCTTGACGCAGACCCATGCGCTTGGGCAAGGTCGGGGGTACGGCGTGCAACAGTTTCTTGTCAAGCAGATAGGCCAGCGACGCGGCCAGCACGCTGCCCCTAAGGCCCAGCCAAGGCGCGGGATGGGTCACGGCAACCAGCAGGTCGCATGGCGAGCGCTTGAGCCGCTCCCAAGCGACGGTATCGATAAAGCCTTGCAGCCATTTCGGGTAGACCTGCTGGTGCGCGAAGCGCAGTTGCAGTCGAGCCAAAGCCGGCCAGTCCAGCAGCCGATCATTGGCCCTGTACAAGCGCTGGCACTGCGCAAACGCCTTGTCCAGTGTCTCGGTGATGCAAGCGGCTGCCACCGCCGCCCCTGCACTGGTAGCCACCCACTGTTCGGGCAAACGCCAGCCGCGGGCCAGCAAGCCTGAAACCAGGCCAGCTTGCCACAAGCAGCGGTTGCCGCCTCCCGCAAGCACCAAGGTTCTCACTGAACCCAGGCTCCAGGTCGAGGGCACATTCAAGCGGTCCATACGCAGCTCACAAAGTCAAAGTGGCCGCAGTCTGCCGTAAAAGAAACAGAATAGAGCAAACTTGCCGACCGTTTGACTAAATTTCACCAACAAGGTCGCCCGGTAGCCACCGTCACAAGGTCTCGACCTGCGCTGGATCGGGGCGCTGCAGCCAGTCGGCCCATTCGTCAGCCAGTTGCTGCGAGGCTCGGGCTGCACGTGTCCATACCTGTATCCTGGCTTGCAGGTCCTGGCCGTAGCTTGCAAAGTCAGTCCGATCAGGCAACTTGCCGTTGGGCAGGCGGCTCACCCACTCGGGGTTGGGCGCGAGCAGCAACACCGAATCGAGGAAGGCTGTGGCGCGGTGGCGCCATTTGAGCGATTTGTCCAGCCAGCCGGGCACCACCTGTTTCTGAAAGTGCGGGTAGAGCACGATGCCGGGGCCTGGGCGTGGGCTTTGATAGTCCAGGTGCAGGTGGTAGTCGGTGATGCCTCCGTCCCAGTAGGCGCCCCGCGGCGCGCCGGGGATGCCGTGAACCGCACGCAGCACAAACGGAATGGAGCAGCTGGCCTGCACCGCGGCCATAAAGTTGCCGGCATCGAGGCGCACCTGCCGCGTTCGGTAGTCCCGGGTGCCAAAGGGCAATTCGCTCGCCTGGCCGCCCGGCGCCGACGAAAACACCACACGCTCGAGCCACGCATCCATCAGGCCGCGCGAGATCGCGTTGGTCACATAGGCGCCGGCATAGCCCAGGGGCGTGAACAAGGGATGCTCTCGCGCCAGCAGGCCCACGCCCCGCGACGTCATCACATGCAGCCGGTAGCGCGGATGTGCGAGCAACTCGTCGATGCGCCCCCCATAAAAGTCGCCCAGGCTTTTGCCAAACTCGCGGCTGACCTGGGTGGCGGTGGGCCGCTTGCGACCGGGCTCGAGTTCGTAGTGCTGTGCGATGTAGTCGCGCTCGAGCCGCTCA
>JBILGP010000438.1:0-2764 GCA_044350985.1 Polaromonas sp.
GTGGTGGTGGGTCTTGATCGCCTGGTCCATCACTTCTTCGACCGCATACGGGCTCAAATTGCTCGAAGAGACCACCAGCAGCCGGATCGTGTCACACACCAGATGCAGCAGGCCCTCGTCCTTGAGGATGGGCGGGTACTCGGCAAAGATCGCACTCGAGTCGGGGTTCTCAATATGGGGCTCGAGCGCCACGGCGCCCTCGGCCTTGAGCACTTTCATGAGCTTGGACACCAGAAAGATCACCTGCAGGTAATCGTCCTTCTTGTATTTGGGGCCCTTGAAGCAGCGCAAGATGCCGCCGAACGCGCCCTTGACGATATCCAGGCTGTTGCCGATCAGCATGGCCGCAACGGCCGCGCCACCAATGATGAAGGTCTCAATAGGAGCGGCCTTGATGATCGGGGCCATGCTGCCGCCGGCCATGATGTAGCCACCGAAGACGCAAATCATCAGGACGACGATACCGATGATGCTGAACATGGTTGTTTCTTCTCGTTCCGACGGTTGGTTTGTGTAAACGTGGCGCTACTGTACAACGCAAAACAAAGTAAAAAGGGGCCTCAGCCCCTTTTCAGCCTGGGCCTTATGGGCTCAGGGTTATCCAAGCAAGGTCTGTGCCTTGCCGCCTGACAGCCGGGCTCAGTGCTGCAGGCTGGGCGAGCCGGCGGGCAGCAGGGCGGGGACCTGGCGCCAGGCTTCGCGCACTTCGGTGATCAGGCCGTGGATCTCCTTGAGCGTTTGCAGGTCGTTGTAGGCGTTGACATGCAGCAGCCGGCGCAGCACATAGCTGTAGAGCTCATTGAGGTTGGCGGCCAGATCGCCACCTTTGTCGAGGTCGAGCGCTGCTTGCAGGCCGACCACGATGCGGCCGGCGCGCGCCAGGCTCTTGCTCTTTTCTTCGATGGCGTTGTGCTCGATGTGGCCGCGCGCTGCGCTCAGGCTGTCGATCAGTCCATCGAAGAGCATCTGGATCAGCTCCACCCGGTTGGCCACGGCGGCCTGGGAGGCGGTGCTGCCGGTGCTGTAGCTCTCGAGGGCTTTGAAGTGAACTCGCATCTGGAAGGCTCCTGGTGTTGGCTTGACCCCCCTTGAATCGGCGCCCCTGCGAAAAACTTGAGGACCGGTTGCAGTCTTTGTGTGGCTCGGTGGCGCCAGATGGCGCATGACGCCGATGCGGCTGGTTTCACTGTGGCCGCAAGCGGCAAGATGTTGCCGCTTGCGGCAGCACTTGCCGCTGTTTGCAGGATGGTATTTGCCGCACGCTCGGGCGGCGGTGGAGCTCAGGCGCGCGCGCGTCGGGTCGGCACTGGCTCGACCTTGAGGGTGGTGCGCAGTTTCTTGACGATGGCACTGAGCAGCTGGCTCACGCGCGACTCGGTCACGCCGAGCACTTCGCCGATTTCCTTGAGGTTGAGCTCTTCGACGTAGTACAGGTTCATCAGCAGGCGGTCGCGCTCTTGCAGCTGCTCGATCGCATCGGTCACCGCACCCATGAACTGCGCCTGCTCGACGATGACTTCGGGCTGGTGGCTGGCGTCGTCGGCGATGCCCATGACCTCTTCGGTTACCACCTCCATCGAGTAGGTCTCAAAGCGCTTGGCCTGGCCGCGCTCTTTCTCGAAGGTGTCGACGTCCATGCCAATGTGCTGCGCCAGTTCGGCCTGTGTGGGCGTGCGCCCGAGTTCAGCGGCCAGCTCGTCGGTGGCTTTGCTGTGGCTTTTGTTGAATGCGACGGCCGAGCGCGGCAGAAAGGACAGGCGTCGCACCTCGTCGAGCATGGCCCCGCGCACACGGACATGGGCGAAGCTCTCAAACTCGATGCCTTTGGTCGGGTCGTAAGCGCGGGCCGCTTCGAGCAGCCCGATCATGCCCACCTGCACCAGCTCGTCGAGCTCCATAAACGGCGGGATGCGCACTTTCAGATGCAAGGCCACCCGCTTGACCATGCCCAGGTGGGCCATGATCAGGCTTTCTTCCTTGTCACGGGCTTCGTGGTTGCTTTGAACCTGCTCGTAGAGTCGGGTGCTGGAGGACATGGCGGGGCTCAATGGATCCGGCCGACCAAGCGCTCGACGAAGAACTGCAGCGCGCCGCTGGCTTGCTCGATCGGGGGCAACTGCCGGGTCAACTCGGCCAGCCGGCGAAAGTCTCGCGCGCCGGCGCTGCCGGGCGCAAATTCGATGACCGGCTGGTGTTTTTTGAGCGCCGACAAGATCAGCTCGTCTTGCTCGACCGTGCCCAGGTAGCCGATGCTGCGGCCCAGAAAGCGCGCACACACCTGGTTGATGCGGCTAAAGAGCAGCTGCCCTTCCTGTTGGCTGCCCATGCCATTGGGGATGAGGTAGATCTCGTCGGCGCCGCAGTCTTGGATGAGCACCTTGATGGTGCCGTAGGCGTCGGCGATGGAAGAGGGGTCGTCGCGCACGACGATAAAGCGCCTGGGGCAGGCTTGCATGAACGACATCACCGACGGCGAGATGCCCGCGGCCATGTCGACAATCAGGTAGTCGACCTCGTCTTCGAGTTCGCTGAAGGCTTGCACGATGCTTGCCGCCTGCAAGGCGCTGATGCCCGCCATCTCCTGCATGCCTGAGGCGCCCGGTATCAGCTTGACGCCCGAGCGGGTGGTCACCATGATTTCGGCCAGCGATTTCTGGCCCGCCAGAAAATGGCTCAAATTGTGCGGGCAGGCGCTGCCAAAGGCGATCTGCGCATTGGCCAGGCCCAGATCGGCATCGAGCAACATGACCCGCTCGCCTTGCGC
>JBILGP010000441.1:0-2753 GCA_044350985.1 Polaromonas sp.
CGGGCATCGACAAGCGCGAGCTCGAGCTATCGGTCTACGATGTGCTGCTCGAGTCGGCCAGCATCGAAGAGGCGCGGGTGAGCAGCCAGAAGTTGCTCGATGCCGGCTGCAGTTTTGATGTGCTCGGGGCCAACCGCGAGCTTGCTGGTGCCGAGGTCGAACTCGTGGCGCTGGAGCGGCGCGAAAAGCGCTTGCGCGCGGCCCTGGCCGAAGTCGACGCGCAGTACGACTTTGTGCTCGTGGACTGCCCGCCCTCGCTGTCGCTGCTCACACTCAACGGCCTGTGCGCGGCGCACGGCGTGATCGTGCCCATGCAGTGCGAGTATTTCGCGCTCGAGGGCCTGACCGATTTGGTCAACACCATCAAACGGGTGCACGCCAACCTCAACCCCGATCTGAAGATCATCGGTCTGCTGCGCGTCATGTTCGACCCGCGCATCACCTTGCAGCAGCAGGTCAGCGAACAGCTCAAGGACCATTTCGGCGACAAGGTGTTCGACACCGTCATTCCGCGCAATGTGCGCCTGGCCGAGGCACCGAGCTACGGCCTGCCGGGCCTGGCCTTCGATGCGTCGTCCAAGGGCGCGCAGGCCTTCGTCGCCTTTGCTCAGGAGATGGTCGCGCGCATCGAGCGCTGGCCCTCTTGAGGCAAAAACCATCGAAGCAAAAACTATCGTTACACAGCGGTCGATAGACTATACAAATAGACCCCCACCACCGAAAGACACCCCAGATGGTCACCAAGAAACCCAAGGGCCTGGGCCGCGGCTTGAACAACCTGTTGGGGCCCGATCTGGGTCAGGCCTCGGCCGCCGAGGCGCCAGATGCCGGCCTGCCCTCCTTGTCGCTGGCCGATCTGGTGCCGGGCAAGTACCAGCCGCGCACCCACATGGACGAGGGTGCGCTCTACGAGCTGGCCGAGTCGATCAAGGCGCAGGGCATCATGTCGCCGATTCTGGTGCGCAAGCTCAGCCAGGGTCCGGCCGCCGGTCGCTACGAGATCATCGCTGGCGAGCGACGCTTTCGCGCCGCCCGCCTGGCCGGCCTGGACAGCGTGCCGGTGCTGGTGCGCGATGTGGACGACCCGGCGGCCGCTGCGATGGCGCTGATCGAGAACATGCAGCGCGAAGACCTCAACCCGCTGGAAGAGGCGCAGGGTCTGCAGCGCCTGATCCGTGAGTTCGGCATGACGCACGAGGCCGCGGCCCAGGCGGTGGGCCGCTCACGCAGCGCCGCCTCCAATTTGCTGCGCCTGCTGAATTTGGCCGAGCCGGTGCAGACCATGCTCATGGCCGGCGACATCGATATGGGCCATGCCCGGGCGTTGCTGTCGCTCGAGCGCGCCACCCAGATCACGGCGGCCAACCAGATCAGCGCCAAGAAGATGTCGGTGCGCGAGGCCGAAAGCCTGGTCAAAAAACTGGCGGCCGAGTTTTCCCTGCAGCCCCCCAAGGTGACCAAGGAAAAGTCGCGCGATGTGCGCCGGGTCGAGGAGGAGCTGTCGGACCTGCTGACCGCCGAGGTCGAGGTGCGCATCAAAAAGCAGATCAAGCGCGGCGGGCGCCGACAAGATGTCGGCGAGCTGGCGATCGCTTTTTCGTCGCTCGACGAGCTCAACGCCCTGATCGAGCGGCTGCGCGGCTCACCGGCCTGAGCCGCGCATGCGCCTCAGGTGATCTGGATGTTGCCGGCCTTGATGATCGGCGCCCAGACGCGCAGCTCCTTCTGGATGAACTCCAGAAACTTTTCAGAGCCCAGCGGCGTGAGGGCCATGCCAAACACCGGGTCGGCCAGGCGGGTGCGAATCGCGGGCTCGGCCAGGATGGACAGGATCTCGCGCTCCAGGCGCTGCGTCACCGCCGCCGGCGTGGCCGCTGGCGCCGACACGCCGACCCAGGAGACGGCCTGCACATTGGGCGCGACCTCGGACAGGGCCGGCACATCGGGGTAGAGCGGCATGCGCTTTTCACTGGTCACGGCCAAAATGCGCAGCTTGCCGGCGGCCACCAAGGAGGCGGCGCTGGAGGTCATGACCATGTCGAGCCGCCCGCCGAGCAAGTCGGTCATGGCCGGCGCCGGGCCTTTGTAGGCCACGTGCACCATGTCGAGCTTGAGGGTTTGCTTGAGCATCTCGCCGGCCAGAAAACCCGAGGTGCCCACACCTGCAGACGAATAGTTCACCGTGCCCGGCTTGGCTCGCACCATGGCCAGGAAATCTTGCACCGTTTTGGCCGGATGGTCGGTGCGCACCACCATGTACTGCGGGAACACGCCCACCAGTGCGATGTGCTTGAAGTCCTTGATCGGGTCGTAGCCGAGCTTGTTGTACAGAAGCGGCCCCGGCGCAATCGAGGAGTTGTAGGTGGCCACCAAAGTGTGGCCGTCGGCGGGTGCACGGGCGGCCTGCTCGGTGCCCAGGGTGGAGCCGGCGCCGGCGCGGTTGTCGATCACGATGGCCTGCTTGAGGTTTTCGCTGAGCCGATCGAGCACCACCCGCAGCGCATTTTCTGACGAGGTGCCGGGCACAAAGGGCATGATCAGCTTGATGGTCTGGCTCGGGTAGCTTTGAGCCCAGGACGACAGCGGCAGGGACATCATGGCGCCCATGCCCAGGAGCGCGTCGCGGCGTTGCAGTTTCATGGTGGGATCCTTCATTAAAAAAAGGGAAGACAACAAGGATAAGGCAAGCAAGGCTCAGGCCATCATGCCCGGGTCTTTTCGTGGTGAGCCCGCAGGCGGGTGTGCACCCAGTG
>JBILGP010000440.1:0-2753 GCA_044350985.1 Polaromonas sp.
GGCTGTGGACGGCGCTGCAAGTGCCTTGCATCAGTGCACCGGTGCTCTGGAGCGAGCTTGGATTGCCCCTGGGCCTGCAGCTCATCCACCGCCGCTACGAAGACCACCGCTTGCTGGCGGTGGCCCAAAAAATCCAAAACAGCTTCAAAGAGGAGAGACACCCATGGAACTGATCAGCCGCGGCGCCGAGCCGCCCGAGGCGGTGCAAGTCACCGACGCCCGCCACGCCTTTCGCACCATGGTCAGCGGCGGCGTGACGCTACTGCCCCTGAGCGTGTCTTACGCCATCTTTGCGCACACTGCGATGGCGGTCGAGCGCATTTATTCACTCAAGAAGCGCCCGCAAACCAAACCCAATGGCGTGATCGGCAACTGGGACATTTTTCAGGAGGTGCTGCAGGTCGAGCCGCGCGACAGGGACCTGGTGCGCTGCCTGACGATCGACCACGACCTGCCCCTGTCGGTGATCGCGCCCTACCGGGCCGACCACCCTTGGCTGCGCACGGTGCAGTTTGGTGCGCTCCACCGCTCGACCAAGGCCGGCACCATGGACCTGCTGATGAACGCTGGCGCCTTGCACAACGAGCTGGCGCGGCTGAGCCTCGATGCGGCCCTGCCGCTGATGGGCTCGTCGGCCAACATCTCCGGCTCGGGCAGCAAGTTCCGCTTTGAAGACGTGCAGGAGAGCTTGCGCGAAGGCTGTGACCTGGCCATGGATTACGGCACCTCGCGCTACATCAACGAGTGGCAGATGGGCAGCACCATCATTGAGCTGCCCTCTTGGCGCGTGCTGCGCTGGGGCGGCCTGTTTGAGCAGCAGGCGCAGATCATCCAGCGCCAGTTTGGCGTGGAGCTGCCGCCGCGACCGACCAGCGGATCATGGACCCTGGTTTGATCACGGCATCCACGGCGTCCGCGGCGTCCAAGTCCGCCGATCCTCGGATCGCTCGCCTGCATCAACTGGCCCGCCTGGTCGGCCGCACACCCCTGCTGGCCATCAGCCTGCGCTTGGACGGCCAACTGCGCACCATCTACGCAAAAGCCGAAACGTTCAACCTGACCGGCAGCATCAAGGACCGCATGGCCTTGCAGGTGCTGTCGCAGGCGCTCCAAACAGGGCAGTTGCCCGCAGGCGCTTTGGTGGCCGAGGCCACGAGCGGCAATGCGGGCATTGCCATCACCGCGATGGCCACCGCCCTGGGCCATCCGGTCAAGATCTTCATGCCCGACTGGATGAGCCCCGAGCGCATCGCGCTGATGCAGCTCTACGGCGCGCAGGTCGAGTTGATCAGCCACGCGCAGGGCGGCTTTCTGGGCAGCATCGCCCGCACGCGCGAGCTGGCACACGCGCACGGCTGCTGCTTTTTGCCCTCGCAGTTTGACAACGAAGCCAATGCTCTGGCCCATGAGAGGGGCACCGCGGTCGAACTGTTGGCGCAGTTGCGCACCCGCGCTCTGCAGCCCGACGCCTTCGTTGCCGGCGTTGGAACCGGGGGCACGGTGCTGGGCGTTTCGCGCCACTTTGGGCGCATGTGCCCGCAAGCGCGGGTGCATCCGCTCGAGCCGGCCGAGTCACCGACACTGTCGACCGGCCACAAGGTGGGCAAGCACCGGATACAGGGCATCTCCGACGAGTTCATCCCCGCCCTGTGCCGGCTTGACCAGCTCGCGCCCGTGGTGGCGGTACACGACGGCGACGCCATTGTGCTGGCGCAGCGCCTGGCGCGGGAACTGGGCCTGGGCGTGGGCGTGTCGTCGGGGGCCAACCTGCTCGGCGCGCTGAAAGTGCAGCAGACGCTGGGCCCCCAAGCCGTGGTGTGTACCGTGCTGTGCGACGACAACAAGAAATACCTCTCGACCGACCTGTGCCGCACCGAGCCGCTGCGCGAAGGCTACCTCAGCCCCCGCATCGAGTTGCTGGGCTTTGAATCGATCGACTGCCCGGCCGTCGAGCCGCCTTTGCCCATGTGAAAGCAGAAAATCGGGCACCAGCAGACAATCCGACCGCCTCGATTGCCACGAAGGCCCCAGCGGCCCCCCGTGACTCAAAAAAAGGCCTGAGCGCCACCCCACCCACAAGGAGACTTCTACCCATGGCCCTGGAACACATCACCGTTCTGGACCTCACGCACATGCTGTCGGGGCCCTACGGCACCATGCTGCTGACCGATATGGGCGCGCGCACCATCAAGGTCGAGCCCCCGGGCACCGGCGAAGGCACGCGCCGACTGCTGGAAAAAGACCCCGACCACTCGCGCGATGGCATGGGCGCCTACTTCCTCACGCTCAATCGCAACAAACAAAGCGTGTGCATCGACCTCAAGAGCGAGGCCGGCCGGGCGGTGTTTCTTGATCTGGTGCGACAAGCCGATGTGGTGTTTGACAACTTCAGCGTGGGCGTGCCCAAGCGACTGGGCATCGACCATGAAGCGCTGGCGGCCGTCAACCCGCGCATCATCACCTGCTCGGTCACCGGCTTTGGCGAGACCGGGCCCGACATCGACCGCCCGGCTTTCGACCAGGTGGTGCAAGCCATGGGCGGCGGCATGTCGATCACCGGTACGCCGCAATCGGGCCCCACCCGCAGCGGCATTCCGATCGGCGACCTCGGCGGCGGGCTGTTCGGTGCGATTGGGGTGCTGGCGGCGCTGGCTCAGCGCGAGCGCACCGGCCGCGGCCAGCATGTCGATATCTCGATGCTCGACGCGCAGATTTCCATGCTCAACTACATGGCCACCATGTACCTGATGTCG
>JBILGP010000442.1:0-2748 GCA_044350985.1 Polaromonas sp.
CGCCCGCTTTCCCAGGCGTGCACAAAATCATCCGCGGCCTGCTGGCGAGACGCCACGTCAAGAATCACTGTTTTCACGGTTCCACCTCTTGACGTCTTTCTCAAAATCTTTGAGCAACTGTCGGGGGCCTGCAAACCCCTCAGGCGCAAAGGAAGGTCTGCAAAACTCGGTTGTCGCGAAGATGGCCATAGCTGTCACTGCAAGGAGCGGCCTTTGGCCGCGAGGCGCTTGCGCCGTGGCGAGACGTGGCCATCCAGAACTTTGCCACAGCCGTCGCTAGATCGCTTCGTTCCTCTCGATCACGGGGTTTTGCAGACTTTTCCTAAGCCGCACGCAATTCCTCGCGCAGGATTTGACGCAAGCGCTCGGCAGTCAAGGGCTCTGCGGATGCGTTGGCCATGCTGGCAACAGCTTTGCGCAACTCGGCGTTGATGAGCGTCTGGTACCCGGACCCTGAAGACTCAGCTCGGTCGCGAAAGAATTCGAGGATCTCATCGTCGAGCATGATGGTGATGCGGGTCTTGCCCGACGAAGCCAGCACCGGCCCGCGCTTGCCCTTGCTGAAGTCATATTCTTTACGCATGGTATTGCTCCGATTCGCCGCGACTGGCCTTGCGCGCTGAGATGAGGCGGACTTTGTCTCCGCGCGGGGTGCTGACTCAAATTGGCAGCCGCTTTCGCGGGGTCAAACTCAATGTCCACGCGGCCATTGTGCATATTCAATGCATATGAATCAAGCCATAACGGCGCTGAAGTGCAGCCTTCAAGCCGAGCGAGGCAAGGCCACCCACTGCCCGTCCAAGGGCCGAATGGCGATGCGTTGTTCGAAGACCGCTTCAATGGCCCGATGGGCAGCGGGGTCGGCGCAGGGACCGTGGTGCAGCACACGGCCGCCGTGCATCACCACCACCTCGTCGGCTTGCAAGGCCATGCCCACCTCATGGAGTACGCTGACCACGGTGCGGCCCTGGGCCACCAGGCGCCGAATCATCGCAAGCCAGTCGACCTGATGGGGCGGATCCAAATGGGTCAGTGGCTCGTCCATGAGCAGCACGGGCGCGGCCACCGCCAACAGGCGGGCCAGCAGCACGCGCTGGCGTTCACCCCCCGAGAGTTCGCCGATGGGCCGGTCACGCCAATCCCAGGCCTGCACCGCTTCCAGGGCCTGCTGCACTTGCAACAGGTCTTGCGCGCTCGGCGCTGACAACCAGCCCTGATGGGGCAGGCGTCCGAGCATCACCACATCACTCACGCGCAAGTCGCCGGGCACCGGCTCGCCCTGCCCCAGCCAGGCCAACTGAAGCGATCGCTCACGCGGGCTCATCGCGGCCAAGGGCTGGCCCTGCCAGTTCACCTGGCCCTCCACAGGCAGCAGACCCGCCAAGGCCTTGAGCAAGGTGGACTTGCCCGCGCCATTGGGCCCAAGCACACAGGTCCAGCGGCCGGGCGCCAGACTCAGATCGATGCCCTGCAGAACCAGGCGATGACCCAGGCGCACCTTAAGCGCATCGGCTTGCAGGGCCGCCATCATGAGCGCACCCCGCCGCTCAGGCGCGACATGCGCAGAAGCAAATAGCCGCCGCCCAGTACCGCGGTGAGCACACCCACCGGAATGTCTTGCGGGGCCATCAGCACACGCGCCAGCAGGTCGGCCAGCAAGAGCAGCAGCGCGCCCGTCAGTGCAGACAGGGGCAGGTGCCAGCGGTAGCCGGCCGGGCTAAGCGAGCGCACCAGATGGGGTGCGGCAAGGCCGACAAAGGCAACCAGCCCCACCTGGGCCACCGCCGCGCCGGTGGCCAGCGCAAAGGCGGCGATCAAGAGCCAGCGGGCCCAGCCCAGCGGCATGCCCAGGCTGCGCGCGGTGTCTTCACCCAAGGCCAATGCGTCGAGCACACGGGCCAGCGGCCAGGTCAGCAGCAGGCACAGGGCCAGGGCCGCGGCCATGAGCGCGCACGCGGGCCAGCCCACGAGGCCCGTGCTGCCCAGCATGAAGCCTTGTATGGCCTGCAAGACCTGGGGCTGCAGGAGACTGAGCCAATGGCTCAGGGCGCCCAGCACCACGCCGACGATCACACCGGCCAGCAAGAGCCGCAAGGTGTGCTGCACGCCGCGCGAGAGGGCCACCGTCAGCAGCACCGCGCCCAAGGCACCCACAAAGGCCGCGCCGGTGGGCCCCAGCGGCGACTGCGCCAGCGATGCGCCCGCGCCGACCAGACTCAGCCAGACACACACCGCCAGCGTCGCCCCGGAGGCGCTGCCCAGCAAAAAGGGGTCGGCCAGCGGGTTGCGAAACAGCCCCTGCGCCAGGGCCCCCGCCAAGCCCAGCAGTGCGCCAGCCAGCCAGGCGCCCAAGGAACGCGGCAGCCGAATGTCGAGCACGATCTGCCTTGCGAGCGTATCGTCCCAGAGCCATCGCGCAGGCTGCCAGCCGCTGCTGCCGGCCAGGGTGCCGAGCATCAGAGCGAGCAGCGCCAAGGTGACCAGCAAGGCCGCCAGCCCAGCGGGGGAGCGCCAAGGCCTCACGGCAAGCCCCCCACCCGCTGCAAACACCGAACCATAAGCTGCGCGGCCTCGGCCAGGCGCGGCCCGGGCCGCACCAGCACCTCGGACTCGTGCGGCTCAAAGGCGCAGACCCGGCCGCTTTGCAGCGCCTTCAGCCGCGACCAGCCCGGGCGCTTGAGCATGTCGTGCCGGCTGCTGTCGCCCACCATGATGAGATCAGGCTGGGCCTGCACCACGAACTCCGGC
>JBILGP010000443.1:0-2746 GCA_044350985.1 Polaromonas sp.
TGTTTGTGATTTCGGAGACCGAACATGAGTATCTTCAACAAAGTCAGCAAGACCTTCCAGTGGGGCCAGCACAAGGTCACCCTGGAGACCGGCGAGATCGCCCGTCAATCGACCGGCGCCGTTTTGCTCGACATGGACGGCACCGTGGTGCTGGCCACGGTGGTGGCCAAAAGCGATGCCAAGCCTGGGCAGGACTTTTTCCCGCTGACGGTCGACTACCTTGAGAAAACCTATGCGGCCGGCAAGATCCCGGGCAGTTTCTTCAAACGCGAGGGCCGCCCCAGCGAGTTTGAGACTCTCACCTCCCGCCTCATCGATCGCCCGATTCGTCCGCTCTTTCCGGACGGCTTCTTCAATGAAGTGCAGGTGGTGGTGCATGTG
Organism: Polaromonas sp.; assembly: GCA_044350985.1. GTDB lineage: Bacteria > Pseudomonadota > Gammaproteobacteria > Burkholderiales > Burkholderiaceae_C > Polaromonas. The sequence goes on from JBILGP010000443.1 coordinate 382, forward strand.
CTCTCGCTCAACCCGCAGGTCGAAGGTGATATTCCGGCCATGATCGCTTCGAGCGCCGCCCTGGCCATCTCGGGCATCCCCTTTAACGGCCCGATCGGCGCGGCCCGCGTGGCTTATGTGGACGGACAGTACGTGCTCAACCCCAGCAAAGACCAGCTGGCGCAATCGCAGATGGATTTGGTGGTTGCCGGCACGGAGTCGGCCGTGCTGATGGTCGAGTCCGAGGCTCAGCAGCTGTCCGAGGAGATCATGCTTGGCGCGGTTGTCTTTGGACATGCGCAGGGCAAGATCGCGATCGATGCCATCCACGAGTTGGTGCGCGATGCCGGCAAGCCGGTGTGGAACTGGCAAGCGCCGGCCAAGGATGAGCCGCTGATTGCCAAGATCAATGAGCTGGCGCAGGCCAAGCTGCAGGCGGCCTACCAAATTCGCAGCAAGCAGGCCCGCACCCAGGCGTGCCGCGTGGCTTACGCCGAGACCAAGGACGGTCTGGCGGCAGCGGGCGTGGCTTTTGATTCGGTCAAGGTCGATGGCCTGCTGTTTGAAATCGAAGCCAAGATTGTGCGCAGCCAGATTTTGGCCGGCGAGCCGCGCATCGACGGCCGCGACACGCGCACCGTGCGCCCGATCGAGATTCGCAACGGCGTGCTGCCGCGCACCCATGGCTCGGCGCTGTTTACCCGTGGTGAGACGCAGGCGCTGGTGGTGGCCACCCTGGGTACCGAGCGTGATGCTCAGCGCATCGACGCGCTGTCGGGTGACTATGAAGACCGCTTCATGCTGCACTACAACATGCCGCCCTTTGCCACCGGCGAGACCGGCCGCGTGGGCAGCCCCAAGCGCCGCGAGATCGGTCACGGCCGCCTGGCCAAGCGCGCCCTGGTGGCGGTGCTGCCGACCAAGGAAGAGTTTCCTTACACCATGCGGGTGGTCTCCGAGATCACCGAGTCCAACGGCTCCTCTTCCATGGCTTCGGTCTGTGGCGGCTGCCTCTCGTTGATGGACGCCGGTGTGCCCATGAAGGCGCATGTCGCGGGCATCGCCATGGGCCTGATCAAGGACGACAACCGCTTTGCGGTGCTCACCGACATTCTGGGTGACGAGGATCACCTCGGCGATATGGACTTCAAGGTCGCGGGCACCACCAACGGCATCACCGCGCTGCAGATGGACATCAAGATCCAGGGCATCACCAAGGAGATCATGCAAGTGGCATTGGCGCAGGCCAAGGAAGCGCGCATGCACATCCTGGGCAAGATGCAGGAGGCGATGGGTCAGGCCAAGACCGAGGTTTCGAGCTTCGCACCCAAGCTCTACACCATGAAGATCAATCCTGAGAAGATCCGCGACGTGATCGGCAAGGGCGGCGCGACGATTCGCGCCCTGACCGAGGAGACCGGCACACAGATCGATATCGGCGAAGACGGCACCATCACCATTGCCGCCACCGATGGGGCCAAGGCCGACGAGGCCAAACGTCGCATCGAGGAGATCACTGCCGAGGTTGAAATCGGCAAGGTCTACGAGGGCCCGATCACCAAGATTCTGGACTTTGGCGCCCTGATCAACCTGTTGCCGGGCAAAGACGGCCTCCTGCACATCAGCCAGATTGCCCACGAGCGTGTGGAAAAAGTCACCGACTACCTGTCCGAAGGCCAGGTGGTGCGGGTCAAGGTGCTCGAGACCGACGAGAAGGGCCGCGTCAAGTTGTCCATGAAGGCGCTGCTCGAGCGTCCCGCTCAGGGGTGAGTCTGAAGCGGCGGCTGCAGCTTTGCGTCGCCGCAGGACATCCGTCATGAAAGCTGTCGAAATCACCGCCTACGGCGCGCCCGATGTGCTGCGCCTGGCTGACCGCGCCGATCCGCAAGCCGGTGCCGGTGAGGTGCTCATACGCGTGCGAGCCAGCGGGGTCAATCGCCCCGATGTGCTGCAGCGCACCGGCAACTACCCGGTCCCCCCTGGCGCTTCCGATATTCCCGGGCTGGAGCTGGCCGGCGAGATCATCGGCGGTGACGCCCAGGCCATGCAGTCGCGCGGCCTGCAACTGGGCCAGCGCGTGTGCGCGCTGGTGGCCGGTGGCGGCTACGCGCAGCTGTGCGTGGCACCAGTGGGCCAGTGCCTGCCCGTGCCTGCGGGTTTGAGCGATGTGCAAGCGGCCAGCTTGCCTGAGACCTTCTTTACCGTCTGGAGCAACGTGTTTGACCGCGCCCGCCTGCAAGCCGGTGAGACCTTGCTGGTACAAGGCGGCTCCAGCGGCATCGGCGTGACAGCCATTCAGATGGCCAAGGCCGCGGGTGCCCAAGTCATCGTGACGGTGGGCAATGCAGAAAAGGCCCAGGCTTGCCTGGCCCTCGGCGCCGATCAT
>JBILGP010000444.1:0-2743 GCA_044350985.1 Polaromonas sp.
GAGGCTCCAAGCCGCCGTCTTGATCGCTGGTCAAGGCGCGCTGTAATGAACTTAGCGCCCCTGGGTTGCCAACTCCCGATAGCGTGCCATGGCCTGTGGATCGGTGGCTGCGCGCTGGGCCAGTTCGTCCATCTCCAGTTGCCTTGCCCGTTTGATCAGCTCGCCCAATACCGGCTGGGTTTCGTCCCAGGTCGGCTCGATGCCCGCTGGGATCTGGGCCAACTGCTGCATGGCATACGCCTCCTGTGGATGGCTGCGCAGGCCTTCGCGCAGGGCAGCCCACGGCTGCACGCCGTGCTCGTGGATCTGCGCCTCCAGCCAGGCGAACAGGGGGCCGTGCGGTGCGGGCAGGGCGCACAACAGCGCGTGCTCGACATCGCCGAGCCTGTCCCACAGCGCAGGCTCGGTCAGCAGCATGCGCAGCACGCGGTCTTCTCGGCTGGCGGGCTGTATCCGACCCGGCAAGCGATGGGGTGGGCGGCTCGCCCGCGCAGCCTGCACGGAGCCTGAGCTCAACGACGGCGTGGGCGCGGCGCCCTGACGTCTGCTCTCACGCGGCGCACCCTGGCTGCGTCCAGGCTGCCAGACCTGCAGCAATTCGCGGCTGTCAATTTGCACCGTATCGGCGATTTCGGCCAGCAGTTGGTGCTTGAGCGCGCCGTCGGGCAAGGCGCTCCACAGGCCTCGAGCCTGGCTGGCCATGCGGGCGCGCCCTTCGGCGCTGGCCATTTCGCAGTCTTGGCTGGCCGCCTCGATGAGAAAGCGGCTCAGCGGGACCGCCTGTTGAACATGCCGGGCAAAGGCCTCGCGCCCGAATTGACGAATGAAGCTGTCGGGGTCGTGCTCGTCGGGCAAGAACAGAAACTTGATCGAGCGCGTGTCTGAGGCAAAGGGCAGGGCCGCGTCGAGGGCCTTGCGCGCGGCGCGCCTTCCGGCCGCGTCACCATCGAAGCTAAAGACCACGGCGTCGGTGAAGCGAAACAGCTTTTGCACGTGGTCGCTGGTGCAGGCCGTCCCAAGGGTGGCCACGGCATTGGCAAAGCCCAGTTGGGCCAGCGCCACCACATCCATATAGCCCTCGGTCACCAGCGCGTAGCCGTGCTCGCGCAGCGCCGCTCGCGCCTCGAACAGGCCGTAAAGTTCGCGGCCCTTGCTAAAGACCGGCGTTTCCGGCGAGTTCAGGTACTTGGGCTTTTCATCGCCGAGCACCCGGCCGCCAAAACCGATGCATTGACCTTTGACGTTGCGGATCGGAAACATGATCCGATCGCGAAACCGGTCGTAGCGCTTGGCCTCGGGGGCGTCACCGTCTTGGCCGGTGATGACCAGCCCACACTCGACCAAACGCTCCTGGCTGTAGTCGGGGAACACGCCGGCCAGAAATCGCCAGCCCGCTGGTGCGTAACCCAAACCGAAATCGCGGGCGATTTCACCCGAAAGGCCACGGCCCTTGAGGTAGTCAACGGCGTGTCCTGCCTCTTTGAGTTCAGCCGTGTAGGCTTGAGCCGCTTTTTCAAGCAGATCGGTCAAGCTGCTTTCTTGGGCCCGGGCCTGGGCTTGGCGTGCCCGCTCGGTCGGGCTGAGGTCTTCCTCGGGAACCTGTAGGCCATACTGCTGGGCCAGGTCTTTGACCGCCTCTGGGAAGGACATGCCCAGATGCTCCATCAGAAAGCCGAGGGCACTGCCGTTTTTGCCGCAGCCAAAGCAGTGAAAGAACTGCTTGGAGGGGCTGACGGTGAACGAGGGCGACTTTTCCGTGTGAAACGGGCACAGGCCCGAGAAATTTGCGCCGCCCTTTTTCAGCTGCACATGCCGCCCGACGATGTCGACGATGTCGGCACGTGACAGCAGCTCCTGGATAAAGGGGGTGGGGATGGCCATGGCGGGGTTAGATGCCAGGCATTTTAGGCAGGACCGCCTTCAGCGCGGGGCGAAGGCGGCCGTCCAAGCCGGCAAGCTCGGGCCAGATCGAGCAATCGGTTTTTAGCGCGGCGCCATGCGGATCGCGCCGTCGATGCGGATCACCTCGCCGTTGAGCATCTCATTTTCAAAGATGTGGCGCACCAGCTTGGCGTAGTCCTGCGGCAGCCCCAGGCGCGAAGGAAAGGGCACCGAGGCGGCGAGCGACTCGCGAACCTCTTGCGGCAAGCCGTCGACCATGGGCGTTGCAAAGATGCCCGGTGCGATGGTCATGACCCGGATGCCATTGCGGGCCAGATCGCGCGCAATCGGCAGGGTCATGCCGACCACGCCGCCCTTGGAGGCGCTGTAGGCGGCTTGCCCAATCTGCCCGTCGTAGGCGGCCACGGAGGCGGTGTTGACCACCACGCCGCGCTCGCCCGAGGGCTCAGGCGTGTTGCGGCTCATGGCGTCGGCCGCAACCCGCAGCATGTTGAAGGTCCCGATCAGGTTGATTTGCACCACCCGGCTGAACATTGCCAGTGAGTGGGGCCCCGTCTTGCCCACGGTTTTTTCGGCTGGGCCGATGCCCGCGCAATTGACCAGGCCCATGAGCTTGCCCAGGGCGCAGGCCCGCTCAACCACGGCTTGTGCGTCGGCCTCCTGACTGACATCGCACCGTACGAAGGCTCCGCCGATGGCGTCGGCAACAGCCTGGCCCCTGTCGACTTGCACGTCGGCGATCACGACCTTGCCCCCTGCGGCGGCGAGCATGCGCGCGCTGCCCTCGCCCAGCCCCGAGGCTCCCCCGGTCACGATGAATACCTTGCCCGCGATGTCCATG
>JBILGP010000031.1:0-9382 GCA_044350985.1 Polaromonas sp.
CCACCGCCACCCTCACCACCGCGACCCTGGCCAACACGAGCAATGCTAGCGTGCAAAGCAGTGAGACAGGAACAGCGTATTTGGTCAATACAAGCGTCAGCGTGACCAACCTGGCCAGCATCACCGGCGCAGCAGACTCTTCATGGAACTCGGTAGCCATCAGCGCCATCAATACAAACACCAGCCTGGCGCTGGCGGATTTGGTCAATGGCACCTACAAGCTCTACACCGCCGATGCAGCAGGCAACCTGAGCGCTGCCACTGCCAACACGGTTACCCTGGACTCGCCCATTGCTCCCGTCCAACTCTCCGCCATCGCCGCAGGCTCCGGCGGCTTTGTCATCAACGGGCAGTCCGCCGGTGATAACAGTGGCTATGCGGTCAGCAGCGCGGGTGACGTCAACGGCGACGGCTTGGGCGACTTGCTGGTGAGCGCCCTCTTAGCGCAGGCCAACGCGGGCCGCAACTATGTGGTGTTTGGCCAAACCGCAGGAACACCTGTCAACCTGTCCGCCGTCGCTAACGGCAGTGGAGGTTTTGTCATCAATGGCGAATCCGCTAACGACCTTAGCGGCAGCGCCGTCAGCAGCGCGGGCGACATCAATGGCGATGGCCTGACCGACCTGCTGGTGAGCGCCAGAGCCGCTCACAACGCAAGCATCGCGGACACCGGTCGCAGCTATGTGGTGTTCGGCAAAACCAGCGGTGCGGCGGTGAACCTGACCGCCGTGGCCGCTGGCACGGGCGGCTTTGTGATGATTGGTCAAGGCGACAATGACCTGAGCGGCTACTCGGCCAAAAGCGCGGGCGACGTCAACGGCGATGGATTGACCGATGTCCTGGTGGGGGCAAACAATGTCGATGTCGTAGGCGGAACCGATGCCGGTCGAGCTTATGTGGTGTTTGGCCGAACCGCGGGCTCGGCCATCCTGCTTTCGGCCGTTGCCAATGGCGGCGGGGGCTTTGCCATCAACGGCGAAGCTTACTTCGATTTCCTGGGCAATGCGGTCAGCAATGCGGGCGATGTCAACGGCGACGGCTTGTCCGACTTGCTTCTGGGGGTGGGTTCTAGCGACCCTTCTACTGGCACCGACGGCGGACGCACCTATGTGGTGTTTGGCAAAACCTCAGGCACGGCGATCAATGCCTCGGCCATCGCCAATGGCACTGGGGGCTTTGTCATCAACGGCCTGAGCGGCGGCGAAAACAGCGGCAACGCCGTCAGCGCTGCCGGCGACGTCAACGGCGACGGCTTGGCCGACTTGATTGTTGGCGCACCCAGCAGCGACCCCACGGGCGCTGCCAACGGCGGCCGCAGTTACGTGGTGTTTGGCAAAACCTCGGGCGGGGCGATCAATTTATCTGCCATCAGAGGGGGTAGCGGTGGTTTTGTCATCGTCGGCCAATGCGCCAACGACCAAAGCGGCTTTTCTGTCAGCGCTGCGGGCGACGTCAATGGCGACGGCTTGGCTGACTTGATTGTGGGCGCGCTCTTCAGTGATCCTACCGGTGCCACTGACGGCGGGCGCAGCTATGTGGTGTTTGGCAAAACCTCTGGGAGCGCCATCAACCTGTCGGCCGTGGCCAATGCCAGAGGTGGTTTTGTCATCAACGGCCAATGCGGCGGGGACGTCAGTGGCTCCTCGGTCAGCAGCGCGGGCGACATCAACGGCGACGGTCTGGCCGACTTGGTGGTGGGCGCGCGCAACAGCGACCCCTTTGCCACACCGCTGACCGATGCGGGCCGAAGCTACGTCATCTTTGGCGGCCAGCAGTTCGCCACCACGGTGGACTTCATGGGCACCACTGGCGCCGAAACCCAAACGGGCACCACCGCAGCCGAGACCTTTGCTGCAGGCCAAGGCGCCGACACCCTCATTGGTGGCGGCGGCGCCGACGTCATGATGGGTGGCGCGGGCAACGACACCTTTGTGCTGAACACCAGCAACCTCACCGCCTTGCAAAACGTGTTCGGTGCAGGCGGCAATACATCGCAGTTGGCCCGCGTCATCGGCGGCACCGGCATCGACACCTTGCAAATCGCCCAAGGTGGGGGCAACCTCGACCTCACGCAAATCAGCAATGCAGGCGGTGCGTCCCCCGAAGGGCTCAGCCGCATCGAGAGCATTGAAGTCATCGATCTGGCCACCGACACGGCAGCCAACACCCTAACACTGGCGGCCAGAGATGTCATCGACGTGGCGGGCTTTAACAGCTTTAACACCGGCAACGGCTGGACCAACACCACGGGGACGGCGCTGAGTGCGACCACCGCTTTCCGCCAACTCGTGGTCAAAGGCAGCGCCGGTGATGTGGTGAACCTGAAGACCGGTGCCTCCTGGCTCAGCGTGGGCACCGTGAGTGACGCAACGACCAGCTACACGGTATTTCAAAGCACCAGCACCAATGTCCAAGTCATTGTGCAGTCTGGCGTGACAGTGAACCAGAACGTAGCCCCCATCGTCATCGACCTCAACCAAGACGGTGCCTTGAACTACGGCAACGTGGTGATGGACGTCAATGGCGACGGCCTGTTGGATGCCACCCGCTGGGCCGGGGCGCAAGACGGTGTGCTGGTCTGGGACAAGTACCGCGACGGCCAAGTGCATGACCACAGCCAGTACGCGTTTGCGCAGTACGACACCAGCGCCGCCGCGCAAGGGCGCACCGCCACCGACTTGTCGGGTTTGGCAGCCAAGTTCGACACCAACCAAGACGGCGTGTTCGACGCGCAAGACGAGCAGTTTGCCGACTTCACCGTTTGGCAAGACGCCAACCAAAACGGCGTGAGCGACGCGGGCGAGGTGCGCAGCCTGGCCGAGTTGGGCCTGGCCTCCTTCAAGCTCACCAGCGACAGCCTGGCCCGCAGCCCCGAAGCCGGTGTGCAAGAGGCCGGCCGCACCAGCGCCTTGACTGTGGACGGCACGCAGGTGCTGGTGGCCGACGTGGGCTTTGAGTTCACCACCTTAGACCGCGAGACTGTGACCAGCGCCCAGCCCCTGCCATTGAGTGGGCCAAACGAGTTGTGCGTGGCCGGCCAGACCTACCAGGCCCACCAGGCCGATCAGGCCCACGAGGTTTACCAGGCCACCCAAGCTGCCGCGCAACTGCTGACCGACCCACACATCGTCAACCCGGCGCAGGTGTTGTAAGCGGCAGCAGGGTTGGGCTGATGGCCCGGGTCAAGCGCAAGGGCGCGTGTTTCGCGCGCCGTTTCTGCGTTAAACGCCCGTGCCATACTCGGCGCAAACAAGGCGGCCCCTTCAGCTGCCCCAAGCGCAGCCCGTCATGCCCCGCCCATCGATAAGGAAGCCCTGCGATGCCCAAAGTCAGTTCAGAGGTTGTGATCGTCGGTGCCGGCGAAACCCGGGTCGGCAAGTTGCCCGGCATGGAGTCGGTGCAGATCCAGGCCTGGGCGGTGCAGGAGGCTGCGGCCGACTGCGGCGTGCGCCTGCCCGAGATCGACGGGCTGATCAACCTCGACCCCTACGCCATTCCCAATTCGATGTTTTCGTCGACCCTGGCCGAGTACCTGGGGCTCAGACCCAAGTTTTTGACCACCGTCGATGTGGGTGGCACGGTGACGGCCATGACCATGCTGCAGCAGGCGATCTGGGCCATAGAGTCGGGCCACTGCGAGATTGCTGCCTGTGTTTACGGCGAGAACACCCTGACCGGTCGCCCTCCCGGCGCGCAAGGGCTGGCCCTGCGCAACTTGCTCGGCGGCGAGGAGTGGGAGGAGCCCTTTGGCCTGCACGGCATGGTCACGCCCTACGCGCTGCTGGCGCAGCGCTACCTGTGGGAGTACGGCGCGAGCGAGCACGACCTGGCCGAGGTGGCACTGATCACACGGCGCCATGCCTTGCTCAATGACAACGCGCAGATGCGCAAACCCATGTCCCTGGAGGACTACCTGGCCAGCCGCATGATCGCCACGCCGCTGCGCCTGTTCGATTGCTCGCAGGTGTCTGACGGCGGCGGCGCGCTCATCTTGATGAGCCGCGAGCGGGCCTTGGCCCGTGGTTTGAAGCCGGTGAGCATCCGCGCGATGGCCATGCGCTCGACGCACAACTCGGTGGCCCAGACGCCCGATCTGCAAGATCTGGGCATGGCCGCTGCGGGCGTCGATGCATTCGAGGCGGCGGGTCTGGGCCCGCAAGACTTTCAGGTGGCTTTGCTGCACGATGCCTTCACGATCTCGGTGCTGATCACGCTCGAGGCGCTGGGCTTTGCGCCCACGGGCGGCGCTGGTGCGTATATGCGGGCCGGCCATGCCAGCCTGGGCGGGCGCTGCCCGCTCAATCCGCATGGCGGCTTGCTGTCGCAGGCGCACATCGGCGGCATGCTGCATGTCACCGAAGCGGTGCACCAGTTGCGCGGCAGCGCCGGTCGCCGGCAAATCGAAGGGGCACGCCGCGCCGTGGTCAGTGGCAACGGCGGCGTGTTTTCTGTGTGTGGCGTGATGGTGCTGGAGGCTTGAACATGGACACCGATTACATCGCCGAGCTGCTCCAGCCCACGCTGGAGTCGCAGCCCTTTTGGGACGGCTGCAACCGCCAGCAGCTCTTGCTGCAGCACTGCGGCCGCTGCCAGCATGTGTTTTACTACGCGCGCCGGCTGTGCCCGGCTTGCGGCAGCACAGAGTTGTCTTGGCAAGCCAGCAGTGGCCGGGCCACGGTCTACAGCGCCAGCCAGGTGCAGGTGGCTTTTCAGGGGCCGCACTGGCAGTCGCAGTTGCCCTACACCGTGGTGCTGGTCGACCTTGACGAGGGGCCGCGCATGCTCAGCCGCTGGGCCGCGGGCCAGGCGCACCGACCGCAAATGGGCCAGCGCGTGCGGGTGCGGTTTGTGCAAGTGCAGCAGGGGCAGCAAGCGCAGTGGTTGCCGTTTTTTGAGCCCGACGGCATCTTGCAAGGCGCTTGACCGGCTGCAAGGTCCGCCATTGCTAGAGCGGGATAATTGGCAAACCCGCGCGAGCTGCGCGCCCTTCACACCCTATCGACCATGACCACCGACCGACTGCCCCCCATCCCCGCCGAGCAATGGAGCCAGGCGCAGCGCCACGAGGCCCAACCCATCATCGACGGCCCGCGTGGCGCGCTGGTCTCGCCCTTCATCCCGCTGCTGCGCAGCCCCGAGCTGATGGGCCATGCCCAGCGCATGGGCGAGTATCTGCGCTACCGCAGCGCGCTCAACCAGCGCCTGTCTGAATTGGCCATCTTGATCACTGCGCGCTGCTGGTCGCAGCAGGTGGAGTGGGCCATCCATGCGCCGATCGCGCTCAAGGCAGGGGTGGCGCAATCGACGATCGATGCCATCGCGCAAGGCCGCCAGCCCGAGTCGCTGCCGGCCGACGAGGCAGCGGTGTATGCGTTTTCGATCGAGCTGCAGCACAACAAGGGCGTGAGCGACGCAAGCTGGGCGCAGGCCGTTGCGCTCTTTGGCGAACAAGGCGTGGTCGATCTGATTGGCATCAACGGCTACTACAGCTTGCTGTCGATGGTGATGAACGCAGCGCGCACGCCCCGGCCGGCCTCAAGCGCTGCGCCGCTGCAGCCCTTGATGCCACTGGTCGGCTCGCTGGACTGAGGCCGCGTGAAGAAAATGCTTTTGTCGCTGCGCAGGCTGGGCCTGTCCGTGTGCACGGCCGCCGGCCTGCTCGGGGCATTGGCGGGCTGCAGCGACCCGACCGACTTCCAATCCAACCACGAGATCGTGCGCTTGCCACCCCTGGGCGCGACCTCAGGGCCCGAGCCGATGCTGCGCCTGGACAGCCAGCAACTGCCCGACAGCCCCATCGTCTTCGATCAGAGCAAAGCCAGTTACTACAGCTGCGCGGGTGTGGTGGGCGCCTGGTTTCTGGAGCTGATCGTCGCAGAGATGAACTTCCTGGCACGCCACCACGAGCTCGAGCGACTCGACGGTTCGGCCTGCTCGGTCAGCGTGAGCAAAAAAGGCATGGACTCCGGGCGGATCAAGGTGCACCTCTACGCCAGCGCCACAGAGGCCAACGACTGCGTGTTCAAGAACAAGTGCTCACTGGCACGCAACGTGACCCTGGTGCCGACCAGCAAGGCCGTGCTGCGCTCGTACTTCCTGTCTGATCTCAAGGGCGAAAAGTACTACCAACACTGCCTGTCGCCGCATCTGTGGCACAAGGGCGTGAGCTGCCAATACATCGGCCTGGAAGCCGCACTGGGCGCCAAGAAGTAAAAGCGGACAAGGCCCCCTCTTTCTTGTGGGAGCGCCGCGCCTGGCGCGATACGCTCTGGCATTGCCCCGATCCTGTCGCTGCATCCCGACCCTGTCATTGCGCCCCCGCTCTGTCATTGCGAGGAACGAAGCAATCCATCGGCCGTAGTGCAACGACATGGACTGCCACGGCGCCGTGCGCCTCGCAATGACGCGGCGTGGTCATTGCGCCGCGCTGTGTGATTGCCACGATCCTGTCGTTGCACATCGATCCTGTCATTGCCCCGATCCTGTCCTTGCATCCCGACCCTGTCATTGCGAGGAACGAAGCAATCCATCGGCCGTGGTGCAACGACATGGATTGCCACGGCGCTGCGCGCCTCGCAATGACGCGGGGTGGTCATTGCGCCGCGCTGTGTGATTGCCCCGATCCTGTCGTTGCACATCGATCCTGTCATTGCCCCGACCCTGTCGCTGCATCTCGACCCCGTCATTGCGTCCCGACTCTGTCATTGCGAGGAACGAAGCAATCCATCGGCCGTAGTGCAACGACATGGATTGCCACGGCGCTGCGCGCCTCGCAATGACGCGGCGTGGTCATTGCGCCGCGCTGTGTGATTGCCCCGATCCTGTCGTTGCACATCGATCCTGTCATTGCGCCCCCGCTCTGTCATTGCGAGGAACGAAGCAATCCATCGGCCGTAGTGCAACGACATGGATTGCCACGGCGCTGCGCGCCTCGCAATGACGCGGGGTGTGGCGATGCGGCTTTGGCTCGAGTGCCGCGCTCCCATCGAACCCCATCGCCGCGAGGGCGCGGCTCCCACAAAAAAGCCCATCGCCGCGAGGGCGCGGCTCCCACAGCAAGCTTCAGGCCTTGAGCACCACCGGCGCTGCGTCTGCACTGGCTGGCAAGACGCGGCCGATGATGGTGGCGTGCAAGTAGCCTGCGGCGTGCAGCGCCTGCACACAGGCCGCGGCCTGCGCTGCTGGCACGCTGGCCAGCAGGCCGCCTGCGGTTTGTGGATCGAAGAGCAAGGGCAGCTTGGGGTGAGCGGCGTGGTCGGCAAGATTGCGCAAGGCCGTTCGCACTTGGGCGTTGGCCGGTTGCGCCGAGCTCAGGTGGCCGGCGCCTGCCGACTCCATGGCGCCGTCAAAGACGGGCAGCGCGGCCAGATCGAGTTCGATATCGACGCCAGAGGGCCGGCTCATTTCGAGCAGATGGCCCAGCAGGCCAAAGCCGGTCACGTCGGTGCAGGCGCGCGCGCCATGCTCGCGCAGGCACTGCGAGGCCTGCTGGCTTGACTGCATCATCGAGTCGAGCACGGCATCGATCCAGTGGCCGCGGGCGCGCAGCATTTGATGGGCCACCAGCAGGCATCCGGCGCCCACCGGCTTGGTCAGCACGAGCGCATCGCCGGGCTGCATGCCCGACTTGCCCAGCAGGCCGCTGAGGTCTTGATCGATCAGGCCGTTGACCGCAAAACCCAGCGCCAGCTCCTGCCCCTCTGCCGAGTGGCCGCCCACCAGCGCGCAGCCGGCCGCCTGCAACACTTCGGCAGCGCCGGTCATCATTTGCGTGAGCAAGTCCTCGGTGCGCGACTCCAGACCGGGCGGCACGGTGGCAATGGCCAGCGCACTTTGCGCATCGGCCCCCATGGCCCACACATCGCCCAGGGCATGCTGGGCCGCGATCTGGCCCAGCACATAGGGGTCGTCGATGAAGGCCCGAAAAAAATCCACGCTCTGCACCAGCGCCTTGCCCGGCGGCACGCGTACCACCGCCGCATCTTGCGCCTGCTGCAAGCCGATGGGCACATCGTCGCGGGCGCTCACCGGCAGGCGGGCCAGCACCCGGCCGAGGACCGAGGCGCCCACCTTGGCGCCGCAGCCGCCGCAGCGCATCGCCGAGGCCGCCAGCGCTTGCTCGCGCTCGGCCTCGGACACCGGCAGCAGGGGTGCCCCAGCGGGCGCGGGCATCGCAAGGGGCAAATCGGTGAACTGGGCCATGAAGCGACGATCGATCCAGTCCTTCCAGCGCCAGACCCAGCCTCCGTGGGCCGACAGCGCGCCGCGTGAGGCCACCGCCTGGGCACCGCCCGTGCCCAGCAGCGCCAACCAGCGCCGCTGCGGTCGGTAGGGCTTGAGCGGCTGGCCCAGCACGCTGGCGCGCAGGTTGTGCAGCAAGGGCATGGCCTGGCGCACCGCAAACACGCCGGCCTTGGCCAGCGGTTGACCGACCCGGCTGGCCACGTCGCCGGCTGCAAACACCCGCGCATCAGCGGTGCTTTGCAGGCAGTCATTGACCTCGATAAAGCCCTGCGCATCGAGGGCCAGGCCGGTTTCGCGCAGCCAGGGCGCGCCCACGGCCTGGGTGACCCAGATCACCTCGTCGGCATCGAACACCCGCCCGCTGTGGGTTTGCAGGCAGCCGGCCCACACGTGCGTGACGGCCTGGCCGGTGTGCACCTGCACGCCGCGCTGGCGCAGCAGGGCCATGAAGTGACGCTGCACGCGCGCGTTGTGCGTGGGCAAAATCACCGGGGCGTCGGTGTAAATTGAAAACTCGACCGCACCCGGGTCGCGCCCCAGGGCCTGCAGCTCATGGCGCAGGCGCCACTGCATGGCCAGCAACAGCTCCACACCGCCAGCGCCCGCCCCGACCACGGCCAGACGCCAGCGTGCCGGGCGCCCGCGGACCCGCTCGAGCAGATCGAGCCAGCGCCGGTTGAAGCGATCGATGGGCTTGACCGGCAGCGCCTGGGCGCTGGCGCCGGCCGCGCCAAAGCCAGGCGTCGCGCCGATGTTGATTGACAGCCAGTCATAGGCCACCGGCGGGCGGCCCTGGCAGATCACCCGTTGCGCGCTGCGGTCCAGGCCTGTGACCTCTGCCTTGAAAAACCGGGCGCCTGCGGCCTGAGCCAGCGTGCGCAGGTCGATGTGCACCTGCTCGTGCGTGTAGTGGCCGGCAATGTAGGCCGGCAGCATGCCCGAATACGGCGTGTGCGTGTCGCGGCAGATCAGCGTCAGGCGCACGCCGGGCAGCGGCTGCATGGCCCAGCAGCGCAGCAAGACCGCATGGCTGTGCCCACCGCCGACCAGGACGATGTCACGCAGAACCGGGGTGTCAGATGCGCGCATGGCCGGTACAGTGGGTTGGAAGGCAAAACCCGCATTGTCACCGGGCGCA
>JBILGP010000446.1:0-2735 GCA_044350985.1 Polaromonas sp.
CGCTCGCCCGGCTCCAGCCGGTCGGCGTTCATGCCCAGGCACATCGAGCAGCCCGGCTGGCGCCACTGGAAACCGGCGGCAGTGAAGATCTTGTCCAGGCCTTCGGCCTCGGCCTGGGCCTTGACCAAGCCCGAGCCGGGCACGGCCAGCGCCAGCTTGACGTTGGGCGCCACGCGCCGGCCGATTTTCTTGAGAATGGCCGCGGCCTCACGCATGTCTTCGATGCGGCTGTTGGTGCACGAGCCGATGAAGACCTTGTCGACCACGATGTCGTTGATCGGCTTGCCCGGCTGCAGACCCATATAGGCCAGCGCCCTTTCCATCGCATCGCGCTTGACCGCGTCTTTTTCTTTGTCGGGATCGGGCACGCGGTCTTCGATCGAGAGCACCATCTCGGGCGAGGTGCCCCAGGTCACTTGGGGCCGGATCTGGCTGGCGTCGAGTTCGACCACCGCATCGAAGGCGGCGTCGGCATCGGAGTGCAGCGTTTTCCAGTACTGCACCGCCAGGTCCCACTCGGGACCACCCGCAAACTGTCCGGTCTTGGGGTCGGTGCCCGGGGCCATCGGTCGGCCCTTGACGTACTCAATCGTCTTGGCGTCAACGGCCACCAGGCCGGCGCGCGCGCCCGCTTCAATGGCCATATTGCACACGGTCATGCGGCCTTCCATGCTCAGGTCGCGGATGGCCGAGCCGGCAAATTCAATCGTGTAGCCCGTGCCGCCGGCGGTGCCGATTTTGCCGATGATGGCCAGCACGATGTCCTTGCCGGTCAGGCCCGTGGCCAGCTTGCCCTCGACCTTGACGAGCATGTTCTTGGCCTTCTTGGCCAGCAGCGTTTGCGTGGCCAGCACATGCTCGACCTCGCTGGTGCCGATGCCATGGGCCAGCGCACCAAACGCGCCATGCGTGGCGGTGTGCGAGTCGCCGCAGACCACCGTCATGCCGGGCAAGGTGGCACCGTTTTCGGGGCCGATCACATGCACGATGCCCTGGCGCTTGGACAGAAAGGGAAAGTAGGCGGCCGCGCCAAACTCGGCAATGTTCTTGTCGAGCGTGACGATCTGCTCCTTGCTGATCGGATCGGTCAGGCCGTCATAGCCTTTTTCCCAGCCGTCGGTGGGCGTGTTGTGGTCGGCCGTGGCGATGACCGAACTGATGCGCCAGACCTTGCGACCGGCTTCGCGCAAGCCCTCGTAGGCCTGCGGGCTGGTGACCTCGTGCGTGAGGTGGCGGTCGATGTACAGGACCGTTGTGCCGTCTTCTTCGGTGTGCACGACGTGCTCGTCCCAAAGCTTGTCGTAGAGTGTGCGTCCCATGGTGCTCCTTTGTGCGCTCTTGTGGATCAATAAAAGTCCGGGGCGTGAAGCATCACGCCGCCAGCCGTTGCTGCTGTGAGGGTTGTATTTGCAGATGCTCGACCAGCAGCCGGGCGGTGACCGGCAGGCTGGAAAAATCGCGCGCGACCATGTGCAGCTCGCGCTCGGCCCAGGCGTCGAGCAGCCGAACCGATTCGAGCTCGCCCACGCCATGAATGAGCTCGAAGGCGCGCTCGGGCATCACGCCCACGCCCAGGCCGTTGTGAATCATGCGGCACATGGCATCGAGGCTGGTCACATGGATGCGCAGCTTGATGGTGCGCCCGGCTGCGTCAGCGGCCTGGCGCAGCGCCACATAGATGGAGCTGGTCGAGTGCAGCCCGACCTGGTCGAAATCGAGCGTCTCGGCATAGCTCACGCCCCGGCTGCCGGCGAGCCGGTGGCCCCGCGGGACGATGAGCACCAGGCGATCGCGCCGGTAGGGCAGGGCCTGCAGCTCGCCAAAACCGGCGGCAGCGTTGCAGATGCCCAGATCGGCCGCGCCTTCCTGCACCGCCCGGATCACTTCGGCACTGAGGTGCTCTTCCAGATCGATCTTGACCTGATCGTGCGCGCGGATGAAAGCGCCCAGGTCTTCCGGCAGAAACTGCACGATGGCCGAGATGCTCGCATGCACCCGCACATGCCCGCGCACGCCGTCGGCATACTCGCTGAGCTCGCCTTGCATCTTCTCGAGGCTAAAGAGCACGGAGCGGGCATGGTGCAGCAGGCTTTCGCCGGCCGGCGTGAGGTCCACGCCGCGGGTGTGACGGTAGAGCAGCTGCGTGCCCACCGCCGCCTCAAGTTCGGACAGGCGTTTGCTCACAGCCGACGCCGCAATGAACTCCCGCTCGGCCGCACGCCCGATGCTGCCGAGCTCGCACACCGCCACAAACAGCTGCAGCGAGGTCAGGTCCATGCGTCGGGCAAAGTTGCGTTCGGAGCTTTTCATTCCGTTGGGTCATCGCATTTGACGATGAGTTACTTATTTTTGCACGGCAAGCTCGAATTGAGCGTTCTCCAAGCGCGATGACCGACTTGCCCGCTGGTGCCCGCTCCATTGGCCAGTGCGAGGCGCGCAGCGCCGTGGCAATCCATGGATTAATTGGGGTCAGACCCCAATTTATGCCGATTGCAAGCGCTTGGGGTGATGGGAGCGCCGGGACGCTCTGCTGCGCGAATGTCCCCCGGGCCGGCCATGCCGGCCCTCCTCCTTTATTTCGCTGCGCAGAGCACCCCGTCACTCACGCCCCGGAGGCATCGGAAATGCAGAAATTGGGGTCTGACCCCCATTTCGCTGCGATTTTCGTAACCACTCCGTGGGCTGCCCTGCCGTACCCGACGTAGCGAAATAAAGGAGGAGAGGCAGCCCAGCTG
>JBILGP010000447.1:0-2732 GCA_044350985.1 Polaromonas sp.
TCAGGCGCATCACCTACTTCCTCGACCGCCCCGATGTGATGGCCAGCTACAGCGTCACGCTGCGCGCCGACAAGTCCCAATACCCGGTGCTGCTGTCCAACGGCAACCTGGTCGAGCAAGGCCCGCTTGAAGACGGCCGCCACTACGCGCGCTGGGTCGATCCGCACAAAAAGCCGTGCTACCTGTTTGCCCTGGTGGCCGGTCAGCTCGTCTGCCGCGAGCAGCGCATCACCGCGCGCTCGGGGCGCGAGCACCTGCTGCAGGTTTATGTGCGCCCGGGCGATCTCGACAAGACCGAGCACGCCATGAACAGCCTCATGGCCTCGGTGGCCTGGGACGAAGCGCGCTTTGGCCTGCCGCTGGATCTGGAGCGCTTCATGATCGTCGCCACCAGCGACTTCAACATGGGCGCTATGGAAAACAAGGGCCTGAACATCTTCAACACCAAGTACGTGCTGGCCAGCCAGGCCACCGCCACCGATGCCGACTTTGCCAACATCGAGAGCGTGGTCGGACACGAGTACTTTCACAACTGGACTGGCAACCGCATCACCTGCCGCGACTGGTTTCAGCTCTCGCTCAAGGAGGGGCTGACCGTCTTTCGCGACCAGGAGTTTTCGCAAGACCTGTGCGCCCAGGCGTCGGCGCGGGCCGTCAAGCGCATTGAAGACGTGCGCGTGCTGCGCACCGCGCAGTTTCCGGAAGACGCAGGCCCCATGGCCCATCCGGTGCGGCCCGACAGCTACGTCGAGATCAACAACTTCTACACCGTCACCATCTACGAAAAAGGTGCCGAGGTCGTGCGCATGATGCAGACGCTGGTCGGCCGCGACGGTTTTGCGAGCGGCATGAAGCTGTACTTTGAGCGCCACGACGGCCAGGCCGTCACCTGCGACGATTTTGCCCAGGCCATTGCCGACGCCAACCCCGCCTCTGAACTGGCGCGGCTGAGGCCGCAATTTAAACGCTGGTACAGCCAGGCCGGCACACCGCATCTGCAGGCCAGCGGCCACTACGACGGCGCCGCACAAACCTACACCTTGACGCTCAGCCAAAGCTGCGCCGCCACACCGGGGCAAAGCGACAAGCAGCCCTTTGTGATCCCGGTCGCTGTGGGCCTGCTCGGCCCCGATGGGCAAGATCTGCCGCTGGATCTGGGCGACGGCAGCGCGCCAAGCTCACGCACGCTGGTGCTGTCCGAGCCCAGCCAGAGCTTTGTGTTTCGGGGTGTGGCGAGCGAGCCCGTGCCCTCGATCCTGCGCGGCTTTAGCGCGCCGGTCAAACTGCAAGTGCCACTGAGCGACGCGCAACTGCTGCACCTGCTGGCCCACGACAGCGACCCGTTTAACCGCTGGGAGGCCGGCCAGCGCCTGGGCATCGGCCTGGCTCTGCAGGCACTGGCCCACAACGACAGCGACGAGCTGCTTGGCGACGACTATGTGCAGGCCATGCGCTCGGTGCTGCGCCACCCCACGCTCGATGCCGCCTTCAAAGAGCTGGTGCTCACCCTGCCCTCCGAGGTGTATCTGGCCGAGCAGGTCGAGGCGGTCGATCCGCAGCGCATCCACGCGGTGCGCCAGTCCATGCGGCTGCAACTGGCCATGGCCTTGCGCGACGATTGGCAAGCGCTGTGGCACGAGCTGCAAGACAGCGCCAGCTACCGGCCCGACGCCTACTCCAGCGGCCGCCGCGCGCTGGCCGGCATGGCACTGGCCCACCTGTGCCTGGCCGACGTGGCCGAGCGCGAAGACCGCTGGCCGCAGGTGGCGCTAGAGCGCTTTGGTCAGGCCAGCAACATGACCGATCGCTTCAACGCCCTCGGCGCCCTGGTCGGCAGCGGCCACCGGCTCGCCGCAAGCGCGCTCGAGCAGTTTCATGCCCTGTTCAAGCAGGAGCCGCTGGTGATCGACAAATGGTTCAGCCTGCAAGCCGGCGCGCCCGATCACGGCGGCCACATCCTGCCCATCGTGCGCCAGTTGCTCAAACACCCCGACTTCAACCTGCGCAACCCCAACCGCGCGCGCAGCCTGATCACCACCTTCTGCCAAGGCAACCCCGGCGCCTTCCATCGCGCCGATGCCGCCGGCTACGTGTTTTGGGGCGAGCGCGTGCTCGAGCTCGACGCCTTCAACCCGCAAGTGGCTGCCCGCCTGGCGCGCGCGCTTGATCGCTGGAAGAAACTGGTCGAGCCCTACCGAAGCGCCGCACGCGAAGCCATCGCCCGCGTGGCCGCCCGCAGCGATTTGAGCAAAGACGTGCGCGAGGTCGTCACCCGCGCCCTGGCAGATTAAAAAAGCCCCCTCTCCCCCCTGGGAGAGGGCTGGGGTGAGGGCAGCGCGACCTGTGCTTCATGCGCGCCCCTCATTGCCTGAAGGAGAACAGATGAACAAAATTTCCCTCACCCGCTACCTGGTCGAACAACAGCGCGACCACGGACAAATACCGGCCCAGTTGCGGCTGCTGCTCGAAGTGGTGGCCCGCGCCTGCAAAAGCATCAGCCAGGCCGTCAACAAAGGCGCACTCGGTGGCGTGCTGGGATCGGCCGGCAGCGAAAACGTGCAAGGCGAGGTGCAAAAGAAGCTCGACATCATTGCCAACGAAGTGCTGATCGAAGCCAATGAATGGGGCGGGCACCTGGCGGCCATGGCCTCCGAAGAAATGGACGGCATCTACGTGGTGCCCAACCGCTACCCGCAGGGCGAATACCTGCTGCTGTTTGACCCACTCGACGG
>JBILGP010000448.1:0-2727 GCA_044350985.1 Polaromonas sp.
TGCTGTCACGGTTCACCCCGCCTCCAAGCGCAACGGCGGGGTGGGGTCGCCATAACGCCACTGGCGCTCCATTGCCAGGCGCGCAGCGCCGCGGCAATCCATGGCCTCATGTGACCGCCGATGGATTGCTTCGTTCCTCGCAATGACAGAGTAGGGGGCAATGGCGGGGCAGGGCGCATAACGTAACCGCTGCGTCATTGCCAGGCGCGCAGCGCCGTGGCAATCCATGGCCTCATGTGACCGCCGATGGATTGCTTCGTTCGTCGCAGTGACAGAGTCGGGGGCAATGGCGGGGTAGGGCACATAACGTAACCGCTGCGTCATTGCAAGCCGCGCAGCGCCGCGGCAATCCATGGCCTCGTGTGCCCGCCGATGGATTGCTTCGTTCCTCGCAAACAGAGGGCGGGGGCGCAATACCAGAGGGCAGCTGACTGCCTCGTGATCAACGAACCAGCAGGACGGGTACCGTGCTTTCCGTGACGACACGCTGCGCGACGCTACCCATCACGGCGCGGCCGAGCAGGCCATGGCCGTGCGTGCCCATGACGACCATGTGCGCGCCTTGCCGCGTGACGACCTTGAGGATCTCTGGCGCGGGCGCTCCCACCACATGGTGCAGGCTGTGGTTGAGCTTGTGGCGTTTGATGAATTTTTCGATCGGATCGAGTACCCGGTGGGCTTCTTCCAAGTGGTACTGGTTGACCGCACTGGAGCCGACCATGCCTCTGACCCGTGGCGGCATGGGCGTCTGCACATTGAGCACGATCAGCTCGTCCTCGGGGCCACAAAAGTTTTCGTGGGTGATCAAGAAGGCCAGGGCTTTCTTGGTGTACGGGCTGCCGTCTGCCGGGAAAAGAATCTTCATGCGCGTCCTGCCTTTCAAGATGGGGTTGGGGGAGGGGGATGGTTCAAGGTACACCGGTGCGCCGGCTCAAGCGGTGGCCAGTTGCGCGGCCAGCGACGGCTCAACCTGGCTGTCTTCGTCGGCGCGGATCACCAGAACCGGCACCTGCGCCGAGCGAATGATCTGCTCGGCGCCGCTGCCCAGCAACACCCGACCGATGCCCCTTCGCCCGTGGGTCCCCAGCACGATCAAGTCAGCGCCATAGGCGGCGGCCTCTTTGTGGACGGCTTCGGCCAGACGCTGACCGGCCGCCTCGACCAGACGCTGATCGGCTGAGACGCCGGCCGATCTGGCGATATCGAGCGCTTTGGTCAGGATCTGCTGACCGTTCTCGCGCATCACCTTGGACAGATCTCCTGGGTAAGCTCCATAAGGGTCATAGGCGATGACCTGGGCCAACTCCTCGATCACATGAATCAGTCGGATGGTGCCACCGGCATCGCGCGCCATCTGCAAGGCGGCCACCAAGGCGCGGTTCGAGGTCTGGCTGCCATCGACAGGAACCAAAATTCTTTTGTACATGATGCTCTCCAGTAACGGGGTTTGAGTGTCGGGGCCGCTGCGCCTTCCCGACTTGACGTGGATCAAGAGATGGGCGCGTGGCAGCGGCTGCTGCCACTTAGGTCGCACTTACTGAATGGTGACTTTGCGGTAGTCCTGCGGTGCCTTCTTGGGCAGCTCGAGTGACAGCACCCCTTTGTCATAGTGGGCCTTGACCTTGGACTCATCGACGTCTTGCGCCAGCGAGAAGCTGCGCGAGACATTGCCTTGGTAGCGCTCGCTGCGCAGCAGCTTGTCGCCGTTGCTCTGCTTTTGCGATTCGCGGCGTATCTCGGCATCAATTTGCACCATATTGCCGTGAATGCGCACGTTGATATCGTCCTTGTTCACCCCGGGCAGATCGGCCTCGATCGCATAGGACTGAGGGGTTTCGCTGACGTCGATGCGCATGCGCAAGGCGGGGTTGTCGAGCTCGCCGTTCCAGGGCGAGAGAAAGCGCCGAAAGGCGTTGTCGATGGAATCACCAAAGCTGGGCTCTAGCAGTCGAATCTGGGTCATATTTCCTCCGTTGACTTGGGTTTGGGCCGCAGACCGCAGCACAAAATCGTGCACGGCCTGTGCGTTTGACTCTATGTCAGTGGCGATGTCTTGTGGGCCTTGTGCATCGCCTGCTTGCTGCTGTTGCCGTTGATTACCCGCTCGAGCGCAGACCCCGGCCGCACCGCATTGACGGCGCAAGCGCCGACGCACTGCAGGCCTGGCGCTTGACTTGATCTGGCGCAAGGCCCAGGCCGTGTAGGGCGCTCTATGCTTTGACCACAAGCCAGTGCCGCGCCGGCTCGCTAGCGTCCCGGACCGGGCCGCAGGGTCGGCCTTGTAAGCGCGGCGCCCACCCATGACCATCCGAAATCTGCATCTGCTTTTCTCGCCGCGCAGCGTGGCCCTGATCGGCGCCTCCGACCGACCCGGCAGCCTGGGCGCGGTGCTGCTGCGCAACCTTGTGCAAGGCGGATTTAGCGGACCCATCTGGCCGGTCAACCCGCGCCATCGCACGCTCGAGGGGCTGACGGTTTGGCCCGGCCTGGCCAGCTTGCCGCAGCCGCCCGACCTGGCGGTGATCTGCACGCCTGCAGCCAGCGTCGTGAATCTGGTGCGCGAGCTCGGCGCGTTGGGCACCCGCGCGGCCATCGTAATCACCGCCGGCCTCAAGCAGCCCTGGACCGAAGACTGTGAGCGCACCATCGAACAAGCGATGCTGGAGGCGGCGCGCCCCTATTTGCTGCGTATTCTTGGGCCCAACTGTCTGGGTGTTTTGGTGCCCG
>JBILGP010000449.1:0-2726 GCA_044350985.1 Polaromonas sp.
CCGATGCCGCAGGCCACAGCGCCCGCACCCGATCGGCAACGGCGCGCTCGTGCTCGGGGTTGGCATAGGCGTGGAGCAGGCCCACGGCCACGGCTTCTATCGCCTGGCTTTGCAAGCTGGCAATGGCGCGGTCGACGTCGTCCATGCACAGCGGCTCGTAGACCTTGCCCTGCGCGGTCATCCGGCCCTTGACCCCGATGCGGGCCTGCCGGGGCACCAGGGAAGCGGGCTTTTCAAGGTCCAGGTCGTAGTGGTCAAAGCGTTTTTCGTCCCCCATGGCCAGGACATCGCGAAAACCGGCGTTGGTGATCAAGCCCGTGCGTGCGCCCTTGCGCTCGATCAAGGCATTGGTTGCCAAGGTGGTGCCGTGGACCAGCAGATCCACGTCCTGGGGCGCTGCACCGACTTGCGCCAGCACCTGCAAAATGCCCTCGACCATGGCTTGCTCGGGCGCTTGGGGCGTCGTCAGCAGCTTGGTGCTGCTTTGCTGGCTGCCGCGCTGCAGCACCACGTCGGTGAAGGTGCCGCCGATATCGACCGCAATGCGCAAGGCGTTTGACGGGTTCATCGAACGGCTCCGGCTGCCATCGGATCGCACGCAGGGCCCGGGCGCAAATTCTGGCGCTGCCTGGCCCCTGGCCGGGCAGGCTTACAGCAAAACAGGGGTCGGCGGGGTGTCACGGTGTTCAAGCAGTCAAGGGCCACAGCTTAGTGACCGCCTGGCCGGCTGCCGTGTCAATCGCTTTACAACCTGATGAAAACCCGGGGCACCGCCTGGCCAAGTCAGGGCAATCCCGACCCAATGCCTTGGGCCTCCAGGGCCAGCAAGTCGGGCCTGCAGATGACCACATGGCGCTGGTGGCGGGCAATCACGCCTTGGCGCTCGAGGCGCGAAAAAATATGCGACACGCTCACCCGCGACAGGCCGCAGATATTGCCCATCTCCTGCTGTGTGAAGCTGATGTTGATGCGACTGCCCAGCGGTGTGGGCGTGCCGTGTGCGTGCAGCAATCCCAGCAGGTGATGGCACACGCGCCGACCGGCCGAATTGTGGGCTTGCAATTGGATGTGTTGCAGCAAGACGCCAAAGCGCCGGCTGCTCAGTAGCCGGTGCTGGTGGGCCAACTCAGGGTGTGCCTGCAGCGCCTCCAGGAAGTGGCTGGCAGGCATGGCCCGCAATCGAACCTCTGAGGAGGCCAGGGCACTGACCCCGTAATGGGCCGATGCGGGCAAGCTGCAGTCGCCCAGCAGACCGTTGGCGCCCAAAATCATCAGGTGCCGCTCGCGGCCGTCGATGCCAAAGGACGACAGGCGAACCCGGCCTTCCACGATCACGTACACGGTCTGCGCCGGTTGCCCCTCGTGGAACAGGGTCTGGTCTTTTTGCAGGCTCAGCGCCCGCGCATCTTCGAGCAAGGGCTGCCACGAAAACTCCAGGTCGGTCAGCCAGGCCGAGACCCGCTCGGCGCCGCCTGGCGTGGCCCATTGGGCTGCCTGCCCCGGTGTGGCCGCCAGTGGCGCGCCGTCCTTGCGCATCATGCGGGCTGGCCCACTCAGGCCTTGCCTTCGTTGAGGTTGTATTTCATGATGCGGCCGTGCCGGCCTTGGCGATCTCGCTCGAGATCAAACACATCGCCTTCGAGCAGGGTGCTGCGGCGCAGCACATCGGCCAGGCGATCGTGATCCTGCGACTCGAGCTTGAACGCGAACACCTCGAGCATCTGCGGCAGGTGCACGGCATAGCGCGCCCCGACGATGGCCGCTGCAACATGCTGCTGCTCAAGCACCCAGCGGGTGGCCACGCTTGAGAGCGCAACGCCGTGGCGCTGGGCAATGTGCTGCAAGGCACCGAGCAACTGCTGAAACAAGTCCCAGCCGCCAAAGTCGTCGATCACCAATTTGTACTTGATCAGCGAGCGGTTGCTCAGGCTGGCCAAGGCGGGCTCGGGCGCGCCCAACCAGGCCTGCGTGAGAAAGCCTCCGGCCAGGGTGCCGTAGCACAGCAGTTGCAGGCCCGAGCGCTCGCACAGCCGAGACATCGCACCGGCAGGTCGCCGGTCGAGCAGCGAGTACTGCACCTGCATGCTCACCAGGTCAACACCGGCGTCAAGCAGGCGCTGCGTCTGCTCGGTGTTGAAATTGGTGGCGCCAATCAAGCGCAGCGTGCCCTCGCGCTGCAGCGCCGTCAGATGCGTGGCCGTTTGCACCATTCCCGCAACGCCATAGTCCCACCAGTGGTATTGAACCAGGTCCAGAACGCTGGCATGGAGCCGCTGACGCGAGCGCTCATGGATCTCACGCACATAGCCCTCATTGACACGATGCAGGTGGGCCAGATCGGGCACGAATTTGGTGTGGACCTGCAAGCCCGGGTCGCGCTGGCGGTAGCGCCCGATCAACTCTTCAACGCCGGTGTAGATGTCGGCGCAGTCAAAGGTATTTAAGCCCGCCTTTGCGAAGTGGGCCATGTCGTCGATCGCGCGCTCGGCCTGCACCTCGCCGTGGTCGCCGGCGAGCTGCCAGCCGCCACGGATCAGGCGCGCAATCTTGTAGCCTGGGGCCAGGTTGATGGTCTCGACGCTCATGGCTGGCCTGCGGTCAAGGGCACGGCCGTCGTCTGGCTGTGAAGAAACCGGCGCGGCTGCAGCCGCGTGATGCGAAAGCGGGTGGGGCAATTGGGGTCCGGGCAGGCCACCTCGCTGTCGGTGCTCATCCAGTCATGGGCG